>NZ_JARWBG010000019.1:0-126705 GCF_029846775.1 Streptomyces chengmaiensis | reverse complement strand
GCGCGCACCGAAGGTGACCCGCTCCCTGCCTTCCATGGCGCTGTTTGGTGCGGCGTACGCCACCGCCTCCCTCGGCTGCACCATCGCCCCCTTCCTCGCCATCGTTGTCTCCGCCTTCCGCAGCGGCTCCACCGGCGAAGGCCGTCGCGGAACATGGAATCACGAATTCCCACCACGCCTACCGCCCTTGCCGCGCCGCTGCCGGGGCACAGGCCGCTGCCCGGTACCGACCGCAAGCACTACAGGGACGTCGTCAGGAGAAGCGCACTTCAGCGCCCGGCAGCCCAGCCGGTACATCCAGAACCGATGCAGCACATAGACCAACGGCCCCGACAACGCCAACGCCAACTCCGCCGGCCACGGCATCACCCCCGCAGGCAACGCCACCGCAAAAGGCGACCCCACCGCCGCCGCCCCCACCAACACCTGACTCACCACGCTTCACCCCCACCCGCCGTACGCCACCACAGCCCGACGCACCCCCCACGCCCGACTCAACAAACGCAACGCATGAGCGATCTGACGCCGCAGCCGCCCACGGCCCTCCGCCAGCTCCCACAACTCGCAACTCCACTCCTCCCCGTACCTCGCACGCTCCGCCACCGGCACCACCCGCAACGCCACCCAGGTCAACCACCGCGCACACACACTCACCCAACGCACCGGCTCCCCCACAGCATCCCTAAATCCGGCATCCGCACACAAAACCGCAAGCTCCTCCGCCCGCCGACAACCAGACCCCAAAACACCCACAAGCTCCCTGACGAGGTCGGGGTCGTGGACGTGGTGGAGGCGGTCGAGGTCGAGGCTGCGGACGAGGGCACGGGCGTCGTCGAGGACGCGGTCGAGGCCGCGGACGAGGGCGCGGGCGTCGTCGAGATCGCGGACGACGTCGAGGCCGCGGACGCGGGCGAGGACGCGGTCGAGGCTGCGGACGAGGGCGCGGGCGTCGTCGAGGTCGAGATCGAGATCGAGGACGGGGGCGAAGGCGCGGACGACGCCGAGGTAGCGGGCGAGGACGCGGTCGCGGCGGAGGGCGCGGGCGACGAAGAGGCAGTGGCGGGCGAGGGCGAGCTTGAGGGCCTGGTCGAGGTCGCGGACGTAACTCTTACGGTTCACGCTCCGGCACCCCCGGCAAGCCCTGGCCGCAAAGCCCGCAGGGCAGCACTGCTGGCCGTGGCACGAGCCAGAGCATCACGCGCATGCTCCACACCATCGGGACTCAGGCGGTAATACCGACGCCGGGGCCGACCCCGCTCACTCGGATCCACATCCTCCCAACGAGACTCCAGCCACCCCGCCGCCTCCAAACGCGCCAAAATCGGATGCACCGTCCCGCTCTGAAGCTCCGCCATCGCGCACAGCTCCAGCCCGTACCGCTCCTGCGTGGGCTTCTCCAGCAACGCACGCAACACCAACTGCGTCGGCAACGTCATCCGCGGCGACGGCGGACCCTCAGACCCACCACCACGATCCTTCTTCATCCCAACCATGCTCTAACTCTACCAAGCCCCTAAGTAGAGAACAACTCACGGCTGTCCGACACCCACCCCACCACCCAGTCACACCCCGTTTCGCGCGCGGCCCCGCCGACGCGCGCGAAGACAACGGCCGGCGCCCGATCCCCCGAGGCGCTCCCCGCGTCCCGCCCGCTCCCTCCTTCTTCCAGGCCAGGGCGGTCGAGGGGTGCTCCGAGGGGGATGTCAGCGCCCCGACCACGCTTCTACAGGCGTGGTGACCTGCGCAAACGCCGGACGATCGTGGAGGCT
This sequence comes from Streptomyces chengmaiensis, assembly GCF_029846775.1. Classification (NCBI taxonomy): domain Bacteria; kingdom Bacillati; phylum Actinomycetota; class Actinomycetes; order Kitasatosporales; family Streptomycetaceae; genus Streptomyces; species Streptomyces chengmaiensis. The sequence goes on along the minus strand of NZ_JARWBG010000019.1, from coordinate 124,936 downwards.
CGCGCAACACTTGCCGCAACCTCCAGCGCAACACCCTGGCGCAACCCTTGGCGCAACAGATGCTGTCGCCGGGCGGGGCCGGGGTCGCCCGTGGGCCGGGCGCGCGGCGCGTCCGGCCCCGTTGCAGTAGGCGGCCCGAGCTGGCTCTTGGGGGCTGGCCGGGCCGCGCGCGGCTGTGACTTGCGGTGGTCGGGCCCGTGGGCGGGGCAGGCGGTCAGGTGGTGGGGCGGTGGTCGAGGCCCCGACACCCCGGCGCATCGCCCGCACACTCATGACCAGCTGCAACGCGCTCCCCGCTGTACCAACCTGCAACCAATCGACCCCCATCAACGCCAAAAACGTCAGCACCAAAACGGCATCCCCAACAGCAGCCGAGTCACCCACGACAACCCACTGAACAGCAGAGAGCTCGATACTCACCCACTGACACCACGATCCCGAACCTCACCGGCAAAAACCCGCAGATCATCACTGGCCCTCGGGTGGCTGACCGGGCCGCTGCGATGTGCCGACTTCACGGCAGTGAGCCACCTGGGGACGTACCGCCTCACGACAGCCGTGAGGCCGCGAAGCATCACCGCCGTGTCAGTGGCAAGCCCCCGACCACGGGCCGACAACCTGCAAGAACACGGTTCTCCCGCCTGACCGTGACTGACACGCTCTCACTGACACGAAGCCGGCACATCGCAAACACACACCATGCATAAAAAACGACCCGCGACAAGTGAGTACGCTCATGGCGGCCAGCCACACACGGCGTCGCATGGCAGTGGCCTGGTCGCCTGATGGCAGCCATGATCACAACCACACCAAGCAGGAGCAGGGAAACCTGCTCAACCTGGCTGATACCACCCGCTGCCACCCCACACCGTGCAAATACTGCGCTGGCCGTTGGGGCGCGGCCAGGAAGCCGCTGTCGGCTTGAGTGCCGTTTTCGTGGCGGGGCGTCGGTTTTCTGCAACGCTATGCACACACGGAGGGGCTCAGGGTCAGGGGGACGCCGGAGTGGAGTGGCAGACAGCGGCCGGGATGGGCGCAGCGGGGGGTGTGCTGTTCGAAGTGGTGATCCTCTTCGGGAAGGTCTCGGAGTGGCGGGCGGCACGGCAGGCAGCGCAGCGGGCACGCAGGCGGCGGAAGCTTCCTCCTCTGCGTGACTACGTCGATCCCTATCCGGACGCTTTGACAGGCCTGCTCCGCTGTGGGCTGGGGGCGGCTGCCGGGGCGTTGTTCCACTCGCAGATCACCACCGTCTACGCGGCGGCCGTGATCGGGGTCGCCGCGCCGTCACTCATTCAGAACCTGGGAGCCACCAAAGCCGTTCGCAACGCGATCCAAGGAGGTGCGCCAGCACCAGTGGGCAGCGTGCCGGGACCATCGGCAGGGGGAGCTTCCCCTGCGCCCTCCAACGGAGAGGTGGGTCCTGGGATCAGAAACGACACCGTCTCGGATGTTCCCGCAGGAACGCAGCAGCAGGAGGTGACCGAATGACCCGCCCCCTCCCTGCCCCTCTCGGGAGCCGTCTACGCGCTTCGCTCATCGGTACCCCCACCGGCCCCCGTTACGAGCGCCACACCAGCGGGTGGCCGCTGTGGCGGCGTCTGCTCGCATCCCTGTTCTCCGTACCGCTCCCCGCCCGGGAAGAGCACCACAAGCAGACAGAACCAAACCCTCCCTCAAACGGCACTGGCACCCACGTCAAGCCGCTGGACGACCCTTTGGCCACAGCAGCACAGGCATGGGCAGCAGCACCAGCTGTCGGCGACGTCCACCACCAGCTGCAGGGCCTGATCGCCGAACGCGACCGCTACCGCCAGGCCGTCAGCGCAGGACAGGCACCCGACCCCGCCCAGGAACAGCGCATCGAGGAACAGCTCGGGCAACTCGAACACCGCCGCGCTGACCTCACCACCCGCCGGGACGAGATCACAACCCAACTCGACGCGATGCACACCGTCGCAGACCAGCCCGCCCTGCGACCCGATGCCCCACCCCCATCGCCCTCGCCATCATCCGGCTTGGGCGTTGCCGACCCGCAACACCTCCCGCCCGCAGCGTTGCCCCCGGGCGACACCCCTGCGGAAACAGGGAGGAAGAACCGCACGGTGACCAAGGTCGTGGCCGCCTTCGCCGTCGTAGCTCTCGGCCTCGGCGGCTTCTTCATCTACCGCATCACCGAACCGGACACCACGAACACAAGCAAGGCGCCCACCGGCCAAGGCAACAGCCCGGAGGCATCGCCGTCGCAGACCGCAACCACACCATCCGGCCAGCCCACCGCGACCAACACCCCAACGACAGATCCCGCACAGGCCGGAACCCCACCAGAAACACCCACAGCACCGTCCAGCGTGACCCCGCCGGAAGAAGACGGCTACGTCGTGACCTGGAACGCCCAACACAGCGCCACCGGAGACGGCTTCACCATCGACACAGAAGGAGAACCCAGGAGCTTCATCAGCAACGATATTACGATCCAGAGCAACTCCGGCGTCGCCCCCTATATCGCCCCGGAAGAAGAAAACGTATCGATCGGGACCGTGCCCTCCGACGCCGATATCCCAGGACCGAGCGAATGCGAGAAAATCGCCACCACACAGCGGCTTTCCCGCCACACACTCGCCGCAGGAAACCACTACTGCGCCAAAGCAGGACCAACGATCGGCTACTTCGAAGTCGTCAGCGTAAAAGAGTCCGGAGAAATGAGCATCTACCTCATCCGATGGCAGCCATCATGATCTGAACAGGGTCTGGCACGGCAAGCTTGCGGTTCCGTTCCAGTCCCAGGCACGGCGGCGCCGGCCGAAGATGCCACCGCCGGTCGGCAGCTGGTCCGCCTGCTCCCGAGCCGCTGGGAGAGGCGAGCGCGCCCGGCGCTGTGCGCAGTGGTCAGCCGCGGCGGGACCACCAGCGCCGTCGCTCGCCTTGCTCCTGATGGTGGCTCGAGTCGGTGGCTGTCGTCTCGTGCGCGGCCGAGTCACGGCGGGGGCAGGTGCGAGGACGGACGGGGCTGTGGCGGGGGGAGCGGGCTGGTGAAGCTTCCCCTTGATCGTGGACACCTGGAGACTGGGACCTGAGGTTCCAGAGGAAGTAGCACCAGGTGGGAAGCAAGTACACGAAGCGGTACACCGAGGAGTTCAAGCGGGACGCGATCGCGCTCGTCGACTCCTCGGGCAAGACGGTCACCGCGGTGGCCCGGGAACTCGGCATCAGCTCGGAGTCCCTGCGCGGCTGGTACCGCAAGGCCAAGGCCGACCGGGGCGAGAGCCAGAGCGGCGAGCTGACCAGCGCCGAGCGCGAGGAACTGCGGCGGCTGCGCAAGCAGAACCGCGAACAGCAGCAGACGATCGAGATCCTGAAAAAAGCGACCGCCTTCTTCGTGAAGGAGAACGACCGGTGAGCGAGTTGCACCGGTTGATCCATGCGGAGAAGGCGAACTACCCGATCACCCTGCTGTGCCGGGTGTTGCATGTGGCCCGCTCCTCCTACTACGCCTGGTGCAAGGGCGAAGCCGCCCGTCGCAGGCGCCAAGCCGCCGACGACGCACTCGCGCACGAGATCACCGTGCTGCACCTCGCCTCCCGCCGTACCTACGGTGTCCCGCGCATCCACGCCGAGCTGCGCCGCCTCGGGCGGCGGGTGAACCGCAAGCGCATAGCCCGGGTGATGCGCGAGCGCGACATCCGCGGCGTCACCCGCCGCAAGCACCGCTCACTGACCCGGCCGGACAAGAAGGCGAAGCCGGCCCCGGGCCTGATCGGCCGCGACTTTCACGCCGATACGCCCGGAACCAAACTGGTCGGCGACATCACCTACCTGCCCACCGCCGAGGGCTGGCTCTACCTCGCCTGCTGGCTGGACCTGGCCACCCGCGAGGTGGTCGGCTATGCCATGGCTGACCACCACCGCGCCGAACTCGTCGTCGACGCCCTGGACATGGCCCACGGCCGGGGCCACCTGCAGCCCGGCTGCGTGATCCACAGTGATCGCGGAAGCGAGTACACATCGACCCAATTTCGAGACCGAACACGGGAATTGGGACTGCGGCAGAGCTGCGGGCGCACCGGATCATGCTTCGACAACGCCGCCGCTGAAAGCTTCTGGGCCCTGCTCAAGGAGGAGATCGGCACCCGGACCTGGCCCGACCGGGCCACCGCCCGCGCCGAGGTCTTCACCTTCATCGAGACCTTCTACAACCGCCGCCGCCTGCGCAAGCACAAGATCTTCGGCCACCTCACCCCAGCTGAGACCAGGCAGCGGCAACAGCACGCCCTCGCCGCATAACCATCGAGTGTCCAAGATCACGGGGGAACTTCATGCGGCGCTTCACCCGCGGCGGCCCCAAGCACCCCACTTACGCCGCCCTCGAAGAACTCGGCCGCGCGGTACGCACGATCTTCGCCTGCGACTACCTCAGCAGCCCCGGTCTGCGCCGCGAGATCCACGGCGGGCTCCAGGTCGTGGAGAACTGGAACAGCGCGAACACCGTGCTCCACTATGGCAAGGACGGCGCTCTGACAGGGCCGGACAAGGAGCACGCCGAAACGTCGCTGCTCGCGCTGCACCTGCTCCAGTCCGCGCTCGTGTACGTCAACACCCTGCAGGTGCAGCAGATCCTGGCCGAACCGGCATGGGCGAAGAAGCTGAACGATGAGGACCGGCGCGGACTGACCGCGCTGTTCTGGTCGAACATCAACCCGTACGGCACCTTCCGGCTCGACATGGACAAGCGGCTCGACCTGGGACTGCCGGTCAGCGTGCCGCATCCACGCTCCGCCGAAGCCACGGCCGCAGCCTCGTAGCCACCGCCGCCCGCGCGCTTCCCTCGGGGCACCGCGCGACGCTCAAATTCGCCCCCACGGCTTGGCGGTGTCAGCGGACTCGCCCGGTGAGACGAGTCCTGTCTCGTAGGCGAGGACGACGGCTTGGGCCCGGTCGCGCAGGGTCAGCTTGGCGAAGATCCGGGCCACGTGGGTCTTCACTGTCGCCTCACTGAGCGTCAGTTCCCGCGCAAGTTCGGAATTGGAAAGACCCCGCCCCATGAGCGTCAGCACCTCGCGTTCGCGCGGCGTCAGCGCGGCCAGGTCTCGGTGGACGGCTGGCGTTGCGAGACCCGAACCGGTTCTGGGGGCGCTGGGGGCGAAGCGCTCCACCAGGCGGCGGGTGATCGAGGGTGCGAGCAGGGCGTCACCGGTGTCGACCAGGCGTACGGCAGCGGCCAGATGCGCGGGGGTGACGTCCTTGAGCAGGAATCCGCTGGCTCCGGCGGCGAGGGCGGCGTAGACGTATTGGTCGAGGTCGAAGGTGGTCAGCATGATCACCCGGCAGCCCGGGGTCTGCGCGAGTATGCGGCGGGCGGCTTCCAGGCCGTCCATAGCGGGCATCCGGATGTCCATCAGGACGACGTCGGGCCGCAGCCTCCGCACGGCGGCCACGGCCTCGGCTCCATCGCCGGCCTCGCCCACCACGTCGATGCCGCGGGCGGTCAGGATCAGGCGGAAGCCGGTGCGGACCAACTCCTGGTCGTCGGCGATCACGACGCGAGGGGCGGATTCAGTGTGCGTCGTCATGGCCGGTCCAGCGGGATCCGGGCGCGGACGCGGTAGCCGCCGCCGAGGCGGCGGCGGGCGTCCAGGTCGCCGCCGTAGACGGCGACCCGCTCCCGCAGGCCGAGCAACCCGCGTCCCGTTCCGTCCGCCTGGCCGTGGACCGGCTCTCTCCGCGCGGGCCGGCTGCCCGACAGGACGCTCGGTCCGCTGTTCAGCACCTCAACTCGCAGGTAGTGGTCCGCGTATCGCACCGTCACCTCGGCTTTCGCCCCGTCCCCGTGCTTGAGGGCATTGGTCAGGGCCTCCTGGATGATCCGGTAGGCGGTGACATCGATCCCGGTCGGCAGCGGACGCGGCTCACCCGAGATGCGCATCTCCACGGGCAGGCCGGCAAAGACGATCCGGTCGATCAGCGGGCTGAGCCGGCCCAAGCTCGGCTGCGGTGACAGGTCCATACCGTAGGACTCGTCGTCGCCGTTCTGCGCGGGCGCGAGCAGGCCGAGCAGGTGCCGCAGCTCGGTCATCGTGTTCCGCCCGGCGGTCTCGACGGCGCTCATCGCCGCCGCGGCCTCCTCGGGCATCGTGGTCATCACCTCGCGGGCGGCCCCGGCCTGGACCACCATGAGGCTCACGTTGTGGCTGACGACGTCGTGGAGCTCGGTGGCGATCCTGGCCCGCTCGGCGTCGACCGCGGTCCGCGCCGCGCTCTCGCGCTCCCGCTCCAGCAGCCAGCCGCGCTCCGCAATGGCCGCCTGGTGCAGCCGCCGCGCCCGGACCGCCGCAACGCACAGACACCCGGCGGCGCCAACTGCCGCCGCCAGGGCTATGACCAGCCACATCGTGCCAGATCCCCACACCGGAACATCTTCGCAGCTGCACGACGCGCCCCACATCAGCCCCCGGATGCAGCTCCGTACATCCCCGGGATGACCTGCCCGGACGGATGCATCCGGAGGGTGACGCCCCGTCCGCGGACTCCGTCCTAAGTTCGAACCATGACAACTGATCACGACAGTGCCCGGCAAGTGGTGGTGCGGCTGGACGGCGTGCACAAGGAGTACGGCGATGCGAAGGCCCTGAACGGCCTGTCACTGGATATCAGGGCGGGGGACGCGGTCGCCGTGATGGGCCCCTCCGGCTGCGGCAAGTCCACCTTGCTCAACATGGTGGCCGGCCTGGACCGGCCGACCTCGGGCACCGTCGAGGTGCATGGTCATGACCTCGGGAAACTGAACGAGACCGGCTTGGCGCTGTTCCGGCGGCGGAACGTCGGCATGATCTTCCAGTTCTTCAACCTCATCGACGATCTGCCTGTCCTGGACAATGTGGCGCTGGCCGCGCAGCTAACCGGCACCCCGGCCCGGCAGGCACGCCGCCGTGCCCTGGAGCTCCTGGACGAACTCGGTGTCGCCGAGCGCCGGAACAACTATCCGGCGACGCTGAGCGGCGGCGAGCGGCAACGCGTCGCCGTCGCACGGGCGTTGATGAACCGCCCGGCCCTGCTGCTTGCCGACGAGCCGACCGGCGCCCTCGACAGCCGGTCGGGCGAGCAGGTGATGGATCTGCTGATCGACCTCAACCAGATCGGCCAGACCCTGTTGATCGTCACCCACGACCCGCAGCTGGCCACCCGCTGCGCCAGCCGGCTGATCGAAGTCGCCGACGGCCGGATCGCCCGCGAGAGCACGCTGGAGGCGACCGCGTGAGCGCCGTATGGAGAGCCTCGCGCGCGGCCGTGAAGCGCCGCCGGCTCCAGACCTTCGTCATCGGGCTCGTCGTGCTCTGCTCCACCACGACCGTCCTGCTCGCTCTGGCGCTGCTGAGCGCCGCCTCGGGCCCCTTCGACAAGGCCTACGCCGAACAGCGCGGTGCTCATACGGCGGCGACCTTCGACACCACGAAGGTCTCGCAGGAGCAGTTGGCACGGACCGCCCGGCAGCCCGGGGTGGAGGCCGCGGCCGGACCGTTCGAGCAGACAGTCGTCGACATCCCCAAGGACTGGCTCTGGATGGCGGGCGGCACCCTCACCGTGGTGGGCCGCGCCGATCCGGCGGGCCCCGTGGACCAGATCGAACTCCTTGAGGGCCACTGGGCCACCGCACCCGGCGAGATCGTCGTCAACTGGTCCGCCCAGGGCTCCCCCGGCACCGCACTCCTCAACACCAAGCTGGAGACCCCCGGCGGAGCGACGCTGACCGTCGTCGGATTCGCCACCAGCATGAGCAAGTCAGCGAGCGCCTGGGTCTCGCCCGAGCAGATGGCCGCACTGCACCCGACCTCCGCCCAGATGCTGTACCGCTTCACGGACTCCTCGACGGAGGCCCAGCTGAGCGCCTCGCTGGCACGGGCCACCACGGGACTGCCCAAGGATTCGCTGACCGGCGCACAGACCTACCTCACCCTCAAGCAGGCCTTCTCCGCGCTGGCCGACTCCTACCTCCCGTTCATGACGCTCTTCGGCATCCTCGGCGTGCTCGTCTCTACCCTGATCGTCGGCAACGTGGTCAGCGGGGCGGTCGTCTCCGGGTACCGGCACATCGGGGTGCTCAAGGCCCTGGGCTTCACCCCCAACCAGGTCGTCGCCGTCTACCTGACGATGCTTTCCGTGCCGGCGGTGGTGGGCTGCGTGCTCGGCACGCTGGCCGGCAACGCGCTGGCCGGGCCGATCCTGAAGGTCGCGTTCACCGGCATCGACGTGGGCCGGGCCTCGGTCGGCGGCATCAGCCCGTGGGTGTCCGTGCCCTGCCTCGTGGGCATGCCTGTCCTCGTCCTGCTGGCCGCGCTGGTCCCCGCCCTGCGCGCCCACCGGCTGCCCGCCGCACGGGCGATCAGCGCGGGCAACGCGCCGCGAACCGGGCGCGGGCTGCGCGTCCAGCGGATGCTCGGTGCCACCCGGCTGCCGCGCCCGGTCAGTCTGGGCCTCGGCCAGCCGTTCGCCCGCCCCAGCCGCACCCTGCTGACCCTGGCGGCCATAGTCCTCGGGGTCACCACGGTGACCCTGTCGACCGGACTGACCAGCACCATGGTGGCGTACGGCAATGTCGGGCGGGAGGACGGAGGTGCCAGGATCCACGTGACGACTGGGGGGTCGGGCAACGACCGGACCCCGCCCCGGCTCAATGACCTGCAGATCGAGAAAAGGCTGCGGTCCCTGCCGGGTGCGGAGGGGGTACGGGCCCGCGCGCTGTCCCAGGTGAACATGACCGGGCAGACCCAGCCCGTCTTCGCCGACTTCTACCGCGGCGACGATTCCTTGTACGAGCACACCATCGTCAAGGGCCGGGCGCCGGCCGCGGCGGGCGAGATCGTGGCCGGTCCGGCGTTCCTGACCCAGCGCGGGCTGAAGCTCGGTGACCGGGTCACGCTGGAGCTGAACGGCAGGAAGATCACCGCGACCGTCGTGGGTCAGCTCATCGAGGGCAACGCCCGGGCCCTGGAGGCCACCAGGGAGACCCTCGCCCAACTCGCACCGGACGCCCACGCCACCGAGTACACGGTGCGGCTCGCCCCAGGCGCCGACGCGCGCGCCTACGCCGAGGCGGTCACGGCGCTCGACCCGGGCCTGCACGCATCGGTGATGGACTCCGGCAACGCCGGCACCGCCACCGTCATCACCTTCTCGACGGTGTTCACGGTGCTGCTGACGCTCGTCGCGTCGCTCGGTGTCTTCAACACCGTTCTGCTGAACACCCGTGAGCGGCGCCGGGACCTGGGCATGCTCAAGTCGATCGGGATGACCCCCCGGCAGGTGGTGGTGATGACGGTGACCTCGGTCGCCGGGCTGGGCACGGTCGGCGGGCTGCTCGGCATCCCGCTCGGGATCGTGGCGCACCGCCTCGTCGTAAGCCATGTCAGGGTGGTCGACTTCCCCGAGTACATGAAGGACGTGTGGCACGCGCCGCAGCTGGCCGCGATGCTCCTGGCGGGTGTGGCGATCGCAGTCCTCGGCGCCCTGGTTCCGGCCCGGTCGGCGGCCCGGATGACCATTGCCTCGGTGCTGCACACCGAGTAGATCACCGTCAGCACCAGCCTCTGGATCGGAGTCAGTGCAGGAAGCGGCCCGGTCATGCGTGAGGTCTGCCAGTGGCGAGTCACCGCAGGGCCCCGGCCGGGACGCCGACGCTCGACGTGTGCCCCGAGACCAGCCGGGCCCGGCTCTCCTACCGCCGGGCCGAGGAGATCTTCGAGGAGAACACCCGACTGCTGGCCAACCCGCTCGCCTCGCCCGAGGACATCGAGGACCTGGACGGCTTCACGCTGCACCGGCTCCGCCACAGCGCCCTGACCCACGACGCCGAGAACGGCACCTCCACCCCGATGCTGCTGGCCCGCTCTCGCCACGCCTCCGTCCGCTCCCTGGAGCGGTACGCCCGCCCCGGCGCCGACGCGGTCGCCCGGCACGTCGCCGAGCGAGACCCCGCCGCCCGCCGCAAGGGTTGAGCTACCTGAACCTACCGAAGAGTTACTTGTACTTGCTCCCTGGTGTCCGAGCTAGGACTACTGGGCCGAAACTGCCCGCACTGCGACCAGCCCGTCACGATCGTCGCCCTGCTCGCCACCCAGGAAGCCGCCCGCCCCACGATCACCAACCGCGTCACCGACAGCCCCGCTCAGACGCCTCCAGTGAGCTTCGGCTGACCGTCACCGATCACCGGGCCCGCCGACCTGACGGTCGGCGGGCCCACAACACTCAGGCCGCCGAGCGCAGCCGGTCCAGTTCGCCGCTGATCGCATCCCGCAGCACGTCATGCTGCGGACCGAGCCTGAACCGCTCGTCGCTCCACCGCTCACGCGGATAGAGCCACACCGGAGCACCCACCACATCGGTCGGCTCCCACTCGAACCGCGGCCAGACATGCGCATGCAAGAACGGGTCCGTGTTCCCCAGGATCTCCAGGTTGACCCGCCGGAAAGCCGGGTCCAGCCGTCGACAGACACGCTCGACCGCTTCACCCAGCCGGTCCATGTCGGACAGGAACGACAGCCGCTTCGCCCTCGGCAGGTCCGACAGCCGCTGCACATCCGGCTCGTCCACGAGCAGGACCGAGTACCCCGGCAGGAACTGCACGTCCCCGATCACCGCGAACCCCGACGTCAGCCGTCGCAGCACAGTCGGGTTCTCACCCCTCAGTGCAGTCCCGATCCGGTCCCTCCGCCAGTCACCAGTCATGGCCAAAACTTACATTCTGGTGATCAAGGACCGCTCTTCGATCCCCATCTCCTCACACAGTTCAAGGAACAAGCAGGTGAGGCCAGGAGCGACCCCGGCCGTTTTCAAAGATCCCCATCAACGAGGCTGCCCTGGGCGAGTTCCGCCAGAGCGCGGGGGTGGCGTTCGCCGGCGACCAGGGCGTCGAGCATGGCCCGGCCCGACACGCCGAACAGGTCCGAGACGACCCCGGACAGTTTGATCTGGGCGTCCTGCAGGGCCTTGTCCACGCGGTGCTTGTGTCGGGTGCGTTCCTGGACGAACACGGTGCGGGTGCGGGTGAAGTCCCGCAACTGCCGGACCGGCTTGGGCGGGACGAACGAGGGGCGGATCATGCCGCGTTCGACGAGCTTGGCCAGCCAGACCGCGTCCAGCTTGTCGGTCTTGGGGCGGCCGGGGACGTTCTTCACGTCGCGCGCGTTGACCAGCCAGCAGTCCAGCCCCCGGGCTTCCAGCAGATAGAAGAACGGACGCCAGTACGAGCCGGTCGCCTCCATCACCACCCGCTCGACCCCTTGGCAGATGAGCCTATTGCCGAGTTCAAGGATCGCGTTGGTTGTCGAGGCGACCGTCCAGACCTGCTGAACGCGTCGGCCCTCGGCGGTGTCGTGCGGGGTACGCAGGCAGACCATTCCGGACGCCTTCGCGATGTCGATCGCCGCGACCCTGGCGACCGTTCCGTCGTCGTGGTCTTCTCTCAGCTCCTCCATGACGCGCCCCCTGCTCTGATAGTGCGGACGGGGCTGCCCGGGGAGCCAGAGGGGAACGGAAAAGCTGATCGGCGTGCTCAAAGCGACAGTGTGCGGCCCCTCGGACGGCTCCCTCACCAGACTCCTATGCGGGCTCGCAGCCCAAACATCAAGCGGCGTCGGCGGGCAGCCCCTGTACCGATTTTCACGCCCGCGAGGCGTCATCCGCAGGTGAACGGCTGACTCCTATCAGGTCATGTTCCGCCCGGCCGGCCGCGTGCGCGGTGACACCCGGCGGGCCGACAAATCCCAAACAGGACAATCGAGACGTCAGTCAGGCGAGGGGTCAGACCCACCAGCAGCGTCACCACGTCACATCCTCACTGTCAGGCGATCTGGTCCATCGGCGCACCAGGTAAGGAGACGCCGTGGGGCCGGCGCTGGCTTCTCGGCCGTAGGCACCGGTCAGTCATCGCGCGCCCGCCTCGGCGGACCCCCGGATGCCCAGGAGGAAGTAGCCCGCACCCAGGTCGACCGCCACGATCGCCGGCGTCACGAGCTGCCAGGGAATGCCGAGCCACACCGCGGGCAGCCCCACACCGAAGGCGACTGCCAGGTTGGTGAAGAACAGCCCCTTGCCGGACCTGCTCCAGGTGAAGCGGCCTGGGTTGCACGGCGCTACGAGGCGTGCCCCGCCAAGTACGAAGCCGAGCGCCGCGAGCAGGCCAAGGCCCGCGCCTCCCGCGGCGATCATCTGAGGCTCGTGGCGCGGCTCGTCGGAGGTCTTCTGCCGGACCCCGTCCTTGGTGAGTGCGACGATGTCGCCGCGCCAGATGGTGCCGACGGCCTCGTCGCCCGCCTGGAGGGCCTGCAGGAGCGGTCCGGGATCGCCGAAGTCCAGTTCGCCCTGGAACCCCTCGCTGTCCACGGTCGCCTGGTATCTGCTGCTCCTGCCCCCGCTTTCGACCACCGTGTCCACGATCAAGAGCTCGATCTCCCGTAGGCAGTCCTCCCACCACGCGTCCGGCGTCGAGTCGGCCGGGCAGTGATCGGCCGTGCGGTACTGCTCGTACCGGACGATGTGGGTGGGCAGCCAGTCACTGAACGCGAGGACACAGCCCGCCGCTGGGGCCACGGACACCACGATCAGCAGCAGCCCCAGGACCCGCGTCACCCCGGCCCGGAAGGCCGTCATCTCCCTCAGTCCGGTCATCTCGCACCCCACCTCTCAGAGGCCGGGCGACCCAGCCTGTCGGCCCATCCTCCCCTGCCGGGAACCCGCTACGTCATGCGAGGTACTGGCAGGTCAGCACGGCGCTTCCATGCCAGATGCAGGCAATCAGCGGACGCGTACTCAGCCCTGCTTGATCGACGAGAGGTCGAACGTCAGCTTGACCTTGGCGCTGACCATGACGGCGAGAACAACTCGACGGCCTCGGGCGATTCTTCCGGGCCTGCCAGTCGTGGCTGACGCCCCAGGCTTGGTATCAGTGCGAAACAGCGGAGCCGGACCAGATCAACTGAGACAGCACCCGGCATTCACCCGTCCGGGACCACATCACCTGAGATTTCCGGCGTCTCCGCGTCTCAGCTGAACTGGTCGCCGCAGGCCGGCGGCTCGTCGCGAAACCAGAACACTTGAGACGGGAGAGGGGCACCACCCTGGTCTGGGACTACGTCAGCATGCACCCCCTTGCCCAGCGGGAAGCAAAGACGGACAGCGCCCAGCAGGAGATCGACCGGCGGTTCTTCGCGATCGTCGCGGACCTGTCCGGCAGCCCCAGCGAGCTCATCGGCCCCGACGGCTACGTCGCCTGGCAGGCGCGCAGCACCGCATGGGGCGCCACCCAGTGGATCCGCGGCAGCATCGCCTGCACCCCGCTGCGCTATCCCGGTCAGTACGCCGATTTCGAGACCGGCCTGCACTAAAACGTCAACCGCTACTACGACCCGGGTCTGGGCCGGTACATCACCCCCGACCCGCTGGGGCTGGCGCCCTCGGTCAACCACTACGCCTACGTCCCCAACCCCTTCACCCTGGCCGATCCCCTCGGGCTCGCCGGCAGCGAAGCGGACCCCACCTGGGGCGGGCGTGTGACCTTCACCCAGGACGAGCACGGCCGCCCCTACGAGATGAGCGCGATCATCACTAAGGACATGCTCGACGAAGGCACATACGCGAACAACTCGCTGCGACCGCCGGGCTTCCTCGGCGGCGACTACAACCAGGCACGCGGGCACATGCTGGCCAGGATGCTCGGCGGCTCCGGCGACACCCTGGACAATCTGTTCACCATCACCCAGCGCCCGACGAACAGCCCGGAGATGCGGGACTGGGAACAGGCGCTCTACAACGCCGTCCACGACGACCACAAGATCGTCACGTACAGCGTCTATCTCGAGTACACCGACGACGCCAAAGACTCCGTGCCGAAGTACATACAGCTCGAGGCATTCGACCAGCACGGCAACACGCTGGTCGGTGAGATGCTGGACAACCCCGCCCACGAACAGCAGCAGCGACACCGCCGAGGACTTCTGTGACCGCCATCGACGATCTCACCCGACTGTGTCCGCCCCCCGCCGACGTCCCCCAAGCGGACTGGCCGGCCGTCGAGACCACGCTCGGCATGCGGCTGCCGCACGACTACAAACAGCTGGCCGACACATACGGGCCCGGGGCCTTCTGCGACTTCATCCGCATCTTCCACCCCCGCGCCGCAACCGCATGGGTCGACCTCACCGGCCCCACTCCCCCAGACCTGCGCCGCCAGCTGCAGCAGGATCAACAGCGCGGCATCCACCCCACCCCGCATGATCCGCGCGACCTCTTCGCCATCGGGGTGACCGATAACGGCAACCACCTCTTCTGGATCACCACACCGAACAGCGAGCCCGACGTCTGGCGCATCACCGTCAACGAAGCCCGCGGCCCCGGCTGGTACACCTTCGACGGCACCCTCACCCAGTTCCTCGTCTCAGTGATGGGCAACCAGACACAGGTGCCCCTGTTCCCGCGTGGCCTCCTCGACGACGGCATCACCTTCACCCCTGCCACACCGACGCCCCGGCGCGCCGAGCCCGAACCCCGCCCCGCCGGCCAGAGCATCGACGTCCAAACCGTCCGCGCATGGGCCCGCGACAACGGCTACAACCTGCCCGACCGCGGACGCATCCCCATCGAGATCATCCAGGCATGGAAAGGCGCCCACCCCTCATAACCGGCTGCGCAGCGAAGAACGTGACCGAAACACCGCGAGATCATCAGCCTCACGCTGGATCCGCCCCACGGGGGCCCGTGCACCTGGGAATGATGCTCAACGAGGCTGTGCGGTCGTCTTCCTCTGGGGAGATCCCGCGCGTACGCCCCCACCACCCGACCGCGCCCGCCGAGAGCACACGGTGATCGGAACCGAATGACGGACGCCTCCCCCATGGAGTCGATGACCGGAACATGACCGGTGTCCACGGAGACGGCAAGAACCGTGAGGTGCTGGCCGAGCCGACGTCCGCGGTCGTGGAGCCGGTAGGGAGCACGGGGGGCGGGGGCGGTGGTGCCGCGACGGGCCGAGGGGATGACGGCGTCGGTCCTGCCTGCGGACTACCAGCGGATCATGTCCGTGCTGGAGTCGGAGGCGGGCCGGGAAGGCATGCGGTGCCAGCAGCTGGCCGCGGCCCTGGGCCTTCAGGCGGACCCGGCGAAGGTCGAGGGGCTGCGATCGAAGGCGAAACACCTGGTGGAACGAGGGTGGGCACTCCAGGCACGGCCAGGGGTGTTCACACCGCTCGCGGCGCCGGCCGGCTGAAGGCACAGGGCCGGCGCCCGGCCAGGCGGCTGCTCATGAGCATGGTCATGGACCACAGCACCATGGCCTCGTGCATGGCGGGCAACGTCTCGTAGTCGCGCACCAGGCGACGCGAGCACATCAGCCAGCTCGTTGGGTCGGCCGCGCGGCGAAGTGCTCGCTGTGAGGGCGACCCAACGAGCTGGCTGATGCACGCCCGGGACCACGAACGGCTCGTCCAGCACTCCGAAACACTGATCACCTGGGCCGCCATCACCCTCATGACCAGGCGTCTCACCCGAACCGGCCGGACGAAGAAGCAAGGGCGCTGACCAGCCAAACCGTCAGCCCGTCTCCCGGCTAGGAAAGAAGCGCCGCCGCAGTCGGTCACCGACTTCACCTACGACAATCACCAGCACAGCACTCGCCGCGCACCCCGCGAGGCCCGTCGGCTGGTCGAGAACTCTTCCCAAGAGCCAAAAAGCAGTGGTAATAGCTGCCCACCACGCAACCCACAAGCTGATCACGGACCACCAGCGCCGTCTCTTCACGGCATCACAGTACGTCCCCCGTGCTCTGATCCGGGTGGCCGGGGACCAGAAGCAGATACACCCTCAGCTTGAGTGCGGACAGCGCATCGACGGTTTGGCGTCGGAGGCGGGTGCGGTCGATGGTCCGGGAGGCCGGGCGGCGGGTGCGCAGGAGGTCGTGGAGGGCGGAGTGGCCGATCTCGACGCGGGCCGTCGTCTCGGGGACGGCAGGTGGGCCAGAGCCGATGACGGTACAGCCCCCTACCGGGCCGCGGCCCGGTAGGCGAGTTGCCAGTGCCAGGTGCCGCCCCGGCAGGTCAGGACCGTGCCGCCGTCGCTCACGTACAGGATGTCCTCCTGCTCGTCCCAGGCCATGCGCAGCAACTCGTCCCGGGAGTCGCCGCGCAGTACCCGCTTCCACAGCGGGTCGGCCGGGCCCCCGGGGGTGTCCATGCTGATGGAGTGCACGCCGTGCAGGATCAGCGACACGGGCCCGAGCGGCCGGTACGGCACCGACTCGGACTCCGCGTAGGCAGCGGAGAAGGCCAGCTCGATACGCAGGGAGCCGTCCGCAGGCAGCACCGACATGCGGTAGCCCTCCGACTCGACGCCCATCTCCCCGATGCCAGGAAGCTCCCAGCCGGTGATATCCCGTCGGGGCGGGTCGGGCTCCGCGCCCAGGACCGGGGTACAGCCATCCCACATGGCGCCACCTTTCCTCTCTCAGTCGATCAGTCGATCGGGGGGTGCGGAGCGGGCCGTTGACAGGCTGGAGAGCGAGCATCGGCCCGAGGTGATCGATGATCCGGTCCGCTACCGACTTCGACACCCCGAACAGCGGTGCGAGCTGCCGCATCGTGAGGTTCGTGCGCCAGTACGCCGCGACCAGCAGTGCCCGGTCCTCCAGCGGAAGGCTCCACGGCCGGCCCCTGCGGACGGCGTCCGCACCTGCGTCGCAGCACGGTCACCAGCTTCCCGAAGACGCGCGGGCTGAGCCCCGTGAACGGGACCATCCAGGACGGCTCCGACGCCGTAGTCACAGCAGGCATCACGAGATCATTGCACTCGTAGCCAGGTGTCCCGCTCACGGCAGTTCTTGACGTCCCGCCGATTCCTTGAGCGGCGCTCCCCACTGCCCCCTCGGTGACCTGGGTCAGCCGAAGAGAGCCACGACTCCATTTACCCAGATCGCGAGGAACGCGAGCGCCCCCACCAGGCAGCCGCCGCCCGCCAGCACACCGACGACCGTCCATGGCTCGGAAGGCGCCTCTTCGTACTTCTCCTGCAGGCTGTCGTCCCGGTAGGAGGCGGGGTTGTCCCAAGCGACGGAGTGGCCCAGCTCTTCGGCGCAGGCCGTCCGCACTGCGACGAGCTGCTTCTCCGCGAACGGGGTGGCAGCCATCGCCTCAGGGCCGCGCCAGGCGAGGGCCTTCATCCGCCACCCGGGTGACCCGTACCGCGCCTCGAAGGCGGCGGTCTCGTCGGCGTTGCGGTCCTCTTCGAGGTACATCCAGCGTCCGGCCTCGGCAGCATCGCCGTAGAGCCGGTACACCTCGGCCAGACGACGACGGAGCGTCAGGTCGCACGGAAAGGACGAGACGAGACCGCGCAAACGCTGGCGCGCGACAGGAACCCGGCCGGCGGCCAGGTCTGCATCGACTCGAGCCAGGGTCTCTCTCAGGGGCATGAACACATGATCGTGTATTGCATCGATCCACGTCGACCAGGTTGTTTGCGCAGCACCTACTCACTCCCCACGGGACCCACGGAGACGGGAGTGTCTAATCAACAGCCCTGTCTCACATTCGGTGGTAACGGAGAGTCGTGAGGGTCGTTGACCTTCGTGTGAAGGATGTCGACGAGCTTGTGCAGATGGTGTTCTCGGGTCTGTTCCCGCTGGTCATCGAGGATGCGGCCGACGAGGGTAAGCGGATCGTGGTGAGGGCGAGGACTCCGCAGGAGGCCGCGATCTGTCCGGCGTGCGGGGCGTCGACGGGGCGGGTGCACGGCTACCACTGGCGGACGGTGGCCGACGTGCCCGTCGATGAACGACGGGTGGTGGTCCGTGTGCGGGTGCGGCGTCTGGTGTGTCCCACGCGCGGCTGCCACCACACCTTCCGCGAACAGGTGCCCGGAGTGCTGGACCGATACCAGCGGCGAACCGTCCGCCTGACCAGGCAAGTCAAGGCCGTGGTCAAGGAGTTAGCGGGCCGGGCCGGGACGCGTTTGCTGGCGATACTCGCGGAGCGCCTGTCGTGTCACACGGCTCTGCGCACGCTACTGCGGATCCCGCTACCCGCCGGGCGGACACCCCGCGTGATCGGCGTCGACGACTTAGCTCTGCGCCGACGGCACCGCTACGCCACCGTGGTGATCGACGCCGAGACCCATGAGCGGATCGACGTGCTGCCCGACCGCACCGCCGACACGCTGGAAGCATGGCTGCGCGAGCATCCGGGCATCGAGATCGTGTGCCGCGACGGCTCGGCGACCTATGCCGAGGCCATTGGCTTCGTTCACTTCAAGCAGCAGCGTTTGTCTGCCTGTTTGGGCAGCAATTAGCGATCTTGAGGCTCATGGATGTTCACGAGAAATGACGTCGCTGCCTGAGCTTGGTGGCCAGCAGGCTGTTGCCCGACGTGAGCTCTCGGTCGGGGAGTCGATCGGCTGCCATATCCTTCTGCCGTGGCGAACTGGCGGCGGTCTCTGGCGAATGGGTTTTGGGCTTTGGACCGGGCTCTGGGTGGGCAGCGGCGTCCGACGCGGATCCAGAAGTGGGTGGCCCGACATCCGATCGGCAGCGGCCTCTGTGTCGCCGTGCCCTTCACCCTCTTCTTCTTGCTGCTGTCGCGTGAGGATGAGCCGGACAATCCCCTGTTCGCTGTGATGTTCGGGGTGCTCATGGGGCTTGTCTTCGGTCTCACGGCTGTCTCAGAGCGGCTCAGGCAGCGTCGACTCAAGCGTCTGGGAGTATGGGACGGATCTTGAGTGGGCGGTTCGTAAGGTGATGTCCGTTTCTGGGTGAGGCTGAGCGAGGTTGCTAGTGGAGGTTCCATCGGCTATGGCTTCCTGGCGAAGTTGCCGGTGTCGGCCTCGGTGAGGATCCCGAGTTTGACCAGGCGTTTCAGCTTGGCGCGAGTGCCTTCGACGTTCTTCGGCAGCAGTTCGTGGCCGAGGGCTTCGCAGACGTCCTTGGCCCGTAGCGGCCCGGTCGCGTGGTTGAAGGCGGCGAGGATGCGGGGGTAGTCCGGGTGCTCGGGCAGGTTCGGTGTGCCGGCCGGGAGCCGGTCGGCGAGGCCGGTGACGGTCTTGCGGGTGATCGCGAGATGCTCCAGGTGGGTCTCGGCCTCCCGCAGCCGGGTCTGCAGGTCGTCGATCTGTGTGCGGAGGTCGTCGGCCAGGGCCCGGGCGGCGTCTTCCTGGAGGTCCAGGGCGTCGAGGAGGGGCTCGATGTTCACGCTGCCACCGCCTGCGTCTCGCGCCAGGTGGGGGCGTTCGCGCCGGTGAGGCGTCGGGTCATGACGTGGGTCATCGCCCAGTAGACGCGGGAGGCGGAGGAGGAGGTGTGGTGCTCGTAGTCGCGGACCAGACGCCGGTGCAGTATCAGGATCCCGTAGGTCTGCTCGACTCTCCACCGCTTCGGCTGGGGCACGAACCCCTTGACCTGCGGGTTGCGTTCGACGATCTCGACGTCGATGCCCAGGTCGGCGCCGTGCATGACGACCTGATTCTTGAAGCCCTGGTCGACCAGGGCTTTGCGCACGGTTCCGCCGGCGTGCTCGGCGACCTGGTCAAGCAGGACGATGCCCGCGGCGTTGTCGTGGGTGTTCGCAGCAAGGACGACGACCGCGATGACCAAGCCAAGGACGTCCACGGCCAGGCCGCGCTTGCGGCCGGGCACCCGCTTGGCCGGATCGTGGCCACTCGTGGAGGCGGGGACCCCGGCGGCCACGTGGACACTCTGGGTGTCCAGCACCACCAGGGTCGGGTCCTCTAATCGTCGGGCCCTCTCCCGGACCTGGCAGCGCAGGAGTTCATGAATGACCTGGTCGGTCCCGTCGTCCCGCCAGGCGGCGAAGTAGTAGTACGTCGCGCTCTTCTGCGGCAGGTCGTGCGGGAGATAGGCCCACTGGCAACCAGTCCGCCCCTGGTAGAGGATGGCGTTCACGATCTCCCGCATGTCGTAGGCGCCCTGATGACCGCTGACCGAGCGGTGCCGGTCCTTCCATGCGGTGATCACCGGTTCGATCAACGACCACTGCTCGTCCGATAAGTCACTCGGGTACGGGCGTTCACTCACCCGGTCACTTCACCAGACCACCAACCGCTGACCGGCAGAGTCCGCCCCACCGCCACACGATCAGGCGACAGCAGATCGACTCAAAGACTCACGAACCGCCCACTGAGTGGGATGTCAGCACCCCGACCACGCCTCTACGGGCATGGTGACCTGAACAAACGCCGGACACACGCCGAGGCCCACGCAAGAGACACCGCAGGTGTGAGCAGCCGTCCCCACGACAGCCGACCCGCCGCGCCCCGGTCAGAAAACAGCAGCCGCTTGGTCACCCCATGACAGCGGAATCAGCCCACGCCCGTGCCCGTGACCAGGCACCCAACACCCCCAACCCGCTGACGCCCACCCAACGCCATCAAAACGCTGACTCACACACAGGATGCTCGGGGTGTCCGGGGCGGCTGCGGTCACGGCCGTCACCAGCACATCGGCTTCGCAGTCAGGGCAGACCTGGGTCTCGGCATCGGCGACACCCGGCAGGTGGGGATCCAGACCGTACAGCTGCCAGGCGTACTCGGCGGCGGTCTCGGCCGGGTCGTCCCACGTCTTGAGGCAGAAGCGGCAGCCGGGCAGGCCTCCGCCCAGGACGAAGGCCCGCTGCGCGCATTCGGGGCAGACGACCATGCGGTCCTGCGCGTCCTTGAGCTCGGAGCGCAGCTCGTTCATGCGCTTCTTGATGTAGGCCTCGATGCCGCGCACCTGGCCGCGCACGACCTGCATGGTCTGGGTGACGTCGGCGGCCTGCTCTCGGTCGAGGCCGGGCAGGAGGTGGTCGGTGACGAACGGAAGCAGGAAGTTCAGCACGTCGGCCACGCGTGCCCCGACGACGCCGGCCGGGGCAGACAGGCCGTAGTGCTGTAGGGCGTTGCGGTCACGGGCCAGCTCTTTCCCCGCGGTGATGGCCTTGTCCGGCAGCTCGAGGCCGCTGATCTGTGTCAGACAGAGCCCACTTCAAAGGAGGTTCGACGAACACTGCACTGACCAATTCGGGATCACACCACCACTGATTCGGGAAAACACCACCAAGATCAACCAACTGAAACATCAACCGACCAGAACAAACACGAGCCAGCATCAGTGGTGGGGAAACCCGAACATCTCGGTGGTCTCTTCCCCGAACCTCACATCCGCGATGGACCCCCGGGCCGAGCACCTGGTGATCCGCCGCTTCAAGCGCCGCGGGCAAGGCGGCCGTCTTCGTGACCCACAACCTGGAGAACGCCCGGATCGCGGACCGCATCATCGTCCTCGACGGCGGCCGGGTCGTGGAGTCGGGGACGTTCCAGGAGCTGCTGGATGTGTCTGGATTGTTTGCCGAACTGCACAAACTCACTCAAGACCGGTGAAAGCTGCTGGTCAGCCTGTAGAATCCGCGACTTCGTTAGCAATGAAGGCCCTTCGTGAGCAGCGGACTAGCAGATCCGCGCTTTCCTCGGCAACTGTTACGGTCGGTAGTGATCGGCTGTGCGCCCCTGAGGGCGAGGAGGCGGTCGGCAGTACGACGCTCAGTCGCTCTGGCTGTGCGGACGCCCTGCAGCGAGGCGAAGAGGATTGGCGGTGGCCCGGGTTCCGCCGACGGTTGCTTGGGCCACGGCACGGGCGTTCCATGACGGTCTGTCTCACCCGGAGGGCAAGACGGCGCCGTTCGACCTGCCGGCGTCGCCACTGTGACACGCAGTTGTCGGAGGCGGGTGCCGCTACGCTCTCCGACTCTCGAGTAATTGGAGGAGAGTTATGAGCGACCGGCCCGTCCACACGGTGGAAGTTCCTCTGAGTGACGGCAGTGACGAGTTCGTGCGGGTTCAGATCCGGGAGGTGGACGAGGCGCTCGTCCGAGTGGGCCGCGGAGGCCGTTCCATAGCGCGGGCCGAACGGTCGTTCGGGCAGATGTTGGATACCGTGCGCCCCGTGGCGGAGAGCTTTGCGGGGCGGTTCAGAGGGCTTGCGAATGCGCCGGACGAGATCACGCTGGAGTTCGGGGTGTCACTGTCGGCCGAGGCGGACGTGGTGATTGCCAGCACGGCGACAGCAGCCAATTTCTCCGTGAGCCTGACCTGGAATAGGAGTGATGCGGGAGACTCCAACGGGGATACCGTACAGGGGAGTTGAGCCATCAGGGCGCAACGGGGGCGCGGTGGCACGGAGGTCACAGTGACGGAGATTCAGGAGCGGGACACTGAGGAGGCGGAGCCGGCGCTGGTCTCGGCGGTCGTCCGAGTCAAGGGGCCGGACGGCGCGATCGGCGGCGCAGGCTTTCTCATCGCTCCAGACCTGGTGCTGACCTGCGCCCATGTGGTGTCGGACGCACTGGAGCGGCCCCGGGAGGACACGGTTGAGGCCGGCGCCGAGGTTACGGTCGACGTGCCGCTGGCCAGGAATGCCGACGGCGTCGACGGGGGCGACCACGGTGCCGAGGTCCAGCGCTGGTTACCGATCAGACCCGATCAGACTGGGGACATCGCCGTCCTGCGGTTGCGGAACCGGATCCCCGGAGCTCGTCCGCTTCCCGTGATCGACCCACAACGCGGCGTATGGGACCACGATGCGCGCGCCGTGGGCTTCACCGGCGACAACCCGGATGGAATCTGGCAAAGCGGCAGGTTCCGTGGACCAACCCGCCAGGGCTGGATTCAGCTCTCGCGGGCCAACGGTGAGTCCGTGTACGTCAAGGGGGGCTTCAGCGGCAGCCCTGTCTGGGACAACGAACTGGGTGCTGCCGTCGGGATGATGGTGGCGGCGCAGCCGGTGCGTGAGGCACAGCAGGCGTTCGTCCTGCGGACGAGAACCCTGCTGAAGGAAGTGCCCGAGCTCGCCCCGTATGTGAGCCCGGCTTCCCCCTTTCGTGGTCTGTCCACCTTTCAGGAGGGCGACGCGGATGTCTTCTTCGGCCGCGACGACGACATCGAGCGAGTCGTCACCGCCCTGCGGGGTGATCAGCCCACCGTTACGGTGTACGGGCCGTCGGGCTGTGGCAAGTCGTCTCTCGCGCTAGCCGGTGTGGTGCCGAGGATGAGGCAGGACGGCTACCGGATTCTGCAGGTGAACGCGACACGTTTCTCTTCACTGCGGGCCGCGCTCGCCACCGAACTGTTCGAGATCGTGACGTCGCGGGAGTACGGGCCCCCTCGCGCGCAGAACGCCGACCAAGTAGACAGGTGGTTGCGCGAGTTAGGGCTCGCGGACGCCTTCCATCGGGTCGCGGGGCAGCCGGCGGCACGGCTTCTGATCGTACTCGACCAGGCCGAAGCACTGTTGAACCGCTCAGAGCCGGAGCTCGCCGAGGCCGTCGAGCTGCTCGTCCCTCAGCGGCAGCCGACCGGCCTGCGGGTCCTCGTCACCCTGCGCGCCGACTTCATGGACGGCGCACTGAGCCATGCGCACCTGGGCCCCGCGCTGAAGCGCGGGGTGACACTTCCGCTCACGCCCATGACCCGGAACCAGCTGCACGCGGTTATCAACGAACCGCTCAAGCGCATTCCGGCGGTCGAGTACGACCCCGGGCTTGACCGGCGCATCCTGGACGATGCGGGTGGCGAGCCGGGGATTCTGCCACTGCTGGGCTTCGTCCTGGCACAGCTGTGGGAGCGGCGGGCCACCGGACGGTTGCGGGCCGCGACGTACGAGGACATCGGTGCGGTGTCCGGTGCGCTGCGACGCCATGCCGAGCAGGCATGGCGGGAGTGCGTCCCACCTGGGAGTGAGGCCGAGGCGCGGCGGCTGCTGACGGGGCTGGTGCGGGTGCTGCCGGGCGGTGAGGCTCCGCTGCGTCGCGCTCTGACACGTGAAGAGGCTGGTGAAGAGTGCTGGCGCCTGGCGCAGGCGCTGGCCGAGCGGCGCCTGCTGGTCCTGTATGGAAGCGATGGCCGGCCGGAGACTGCGGAGTTGGCCCACGAGGCGCTGATCACGGCATGGCCGATGCTGGCAGAGCTGGTCCGGGCCGACGCCGACTTCCTCGCAGTGCGGGCGGAGGTGCAGCACGACCTGGAGCGGTGGTGGAGGGCGGACGGCTCGGCCGATCTGCTGCCCGGCCCCCTTCAGCTCGCGGCCGTGGAAGCGAGGCTGCGGGGGCGCGAGGCAGACCTCACCGAGGAGCAGCGGGAATTCCTTGCGCTGGCTCACCGGCGCCGGCGGGCGCAGCGGCTTCGGGTGCGTATGGGGTGGGTGGCGGTCGCCGTGGTCCTCGCGCTGTTCGCCGGGTTGGGCACGTTCCTCGTGCAGGAGTCACGCGTGAGCGCGCAGCGGGAGGCGGAGGGGCGGTCGCGGGCGCTTGCGGTGCAGTCGGACGAGTCGACGGACGTCAATCCGGGGCAGGCCGCGCTGGCGGCGCTCGCGGCGTACGAGATCGCCCCGACGCAGGAGGCCCGCAGTGCGCTGATGCGCCGGTACGAGGAGCTACGGGACGCCGGGTGGGCACTGACCGGCGCCGAGGGGGAAGCCAGGGGGGCAGTCATGAGCGCGGACGGCAGGGTGACGCTGGTGACAACCGCGAGCGGCCGCGCGACCCTGTTCGTACGCACGGCCGAGGGGAGGGTGAGACAGGAGCCGCTCCGCCTCCCGGACAACGTCCTGTCCCCCGTGGTCAGCCGGGACGGGCGTCGGATCGCCTATGTGCGCGACGTGGACGGCGTCGTGGTGTGGCACGACGTGACGCCCTCGGGGAAACGGCTGGTGGGGCCGGCACATCCGCTCCAGGGAGCGCTCAAGGAGCGCTCCCTGACCCTTCAGGGCGGCACCATCAAGATCATGGACTTCTCTCCAGACGGCCGCAGGCTTGTCGGGGTATCGGCGGCGGCATCAACGCGGCCGGTGCAGGTGTGGGACCTGTGGACCGGACGGCCACGGGTGCTGCCGAAGCGGGTCGCCCACCTCTCGGAGGTGTGGTTCGGGCCGGACGGAAACACACTGGTGGCCAAACACAGCCCCCGGATCGCGGGGAAGAACTCGCTGGTGGCGATCGACATCGCTGCCGGCACAATGCGTCAACTGGCAAGCGACGTCGACCATACGGGCAACGGAGTGTCGGGGGACGGCAGTGTGGTCGTCGTCTGCCGCGAGAAGCAGCCCGACCCCGACACGATCGGCGAGGCCCACTACCAGGCCATACGCGTGTCGGATGGACAGGTGCTGGGACGCCACGTTCGCGGGCGCGACACCTCGTGCAGGGAAGTGGCGGTCAACGAGAAGGGGGATCACTTCGCTGTGCTCGCTATGACGGACGAGTGGAACCTTGTCGACACGCGCCGTGACGGCAAAGCGCGGCGCTTCCTCGGCCCTTCCTCGGACAAGAAGATCGACCACCTGCCCCTCCTGGGCACGGCGCGCAAGCCCGTCATCGTCACCCGGGACGACCACGCGGTGACCGGATGGCCACTGCTGGAGTACGACGGCAGCATCGCCTACAGCCCACCGCAGCTGCTCGGCGACGGAAGCAGGATGGTGGTCCGCGTGGGCCGGGACGGCCGCATTCTGCGCGTCATGGAAACGGAAGGCGAGGAGCGAACCCTTGCCGAAGTGAGAAGCGATGCCGAAACGCCCCCGGACGCGAAGCAGCCGATCCAGGTGAACGGTTCCGAAACGCTGGTGGCGGACGTGTCGGACCGGAACCATGTCACTGTCCGTGAACTCTCTTCGCTGCGCCGAGTGGCCGAGTTCACCGCGGCGCAACTCCCCCCCAACGAGGGCGCGAAGCCGCAGGAGGGGCTGGACCTCACGCAGCCGGAGCTGCTGGAGTTCCGCTTCCTTGGTGACGATCGGCTCGTGACGGTCTCCGGCACTCTGGTCGAGCATTGGGATGCCCGCGCGGGCCGCCGCCTGTCGCAGCCGGTCGACCTGCGCGACCTGCGGCTCACCACGAAGGACCGACCGAGCTACATCGTGGGCCGCCACCCCGAGCCCGGTCATCTGAAGGTCACCGTCCACGGCGAACCGGACGTACACGCCATCAACCTCAGCACAGGGAAAGAGAACAAGGACCTTCGCCTACGCCTGGGCGACGACCTCGCCACCGCCGTGTTCCTCAAGGACTCGCGCTACGCGGCGGTGATGACCACGGGCGGCATGGTGGAGCTGTGGTCGATACGACCAGGGCAGCCGACGAGGAGAGTGGCGGGCCCGCTCGGGCCGCTGAACCCTAACCGGTGGGCGGCCAACAACCCCGGGGACGCCGGGTTCTTCCTCGCCAACAACAGCTCCGTACGCTTCCTGAAGGCGGACGACCCCGGATACCGGGAGACGTACGAATTCGGGGAGAAGCAGGGCTTCCTCGCGGCCACCAAGGACGGCAAGGCGTTGCTGCGGTCGCCCGTGTCTGGAGGCCGCGTTTCATTGGTTCGCCTCGACCCCGCCCTGTGGAAGCGGCACCTGTGCGCCGTCCTCGGCCGTGACCTCACCGACGTCGAACGCAGCAGCCTCTCAGAAGGCCTGCCGTCCGAGATCTGCCCTTCCTGATATCAGGTGTCACCGATCGCACGACCTGACACTCCAGCAAGGAACCCGTGAGGCTATATTGATCAGAAACTCATGGGGGCCGGTGATCAAGGATCGCCTGCCGCACGGCAGCCTGCTCGGCGTCTCCGAGCACCTGGTGCACCCCGACCGGCTTGCCGCCAACAGGCGTCTTCGGGCAGCCGCCGAAGCGGTCGACGAGCTGTGGTCAAGCGAGGAGGAGATCGCCGAGCGGTACGGGCTCTTCCTCACGTGTCGGCGATCACGTAATTCGGCTCTGTCAGGGATCTTGTGATGCTCCATGGCTTCCTCCTGGATCAGGTTCTAGGGTCGCCATTCTGCCCGGTAATCGGGGTGCTCGGCGTACGGCTGTGCGAGCACGCGGAGGGCATAACGAAGGCCAGCCAAGCGAGTGTCGGAGGGGTCCATCGCCTCGTACTCCCGAGCCAGCATGTCGACCAGGTCGAGCATCGGCAGGTGGCTGTCAAGGACTGCGTCACCCCCGAAGCGGTAGGCCACTTCGGCGTAGGCATGGTTGTCCGCCTCATAGCAGGCGTGAAGAAACCTCAGGAGATCGTCCACGAGGTGATTCTGGACGATCTCCAGCGGCGTTGGCGGAAGTCAGTGCCCGCCTCAAGTCCGGAGGAGGATGCGTCGGCGGAGGAGGGCGAAGTTGGCGCGGCCGAAGCCCATGCGTTTGAGGAGCTTGGCTCTGGTCACGTGGCCCTCGACCTGGCCTGAGCTCCATGGCATGGACAGGCCGGCGGTGACGGCGTCCAGGTCTCGCTTCATGCCGTTGACCAGGGAGTGCAGGGCGGGCAGGTCGTCGGCGAGGACGCGGTCCATCCATGTGGGCAGGTCATTGCCGCGCAGATCACGCATCATGGCGGCGAAGTCGCGGACGTGGCCTGTGGTGGCGTCGAGGTGCGGGCAGGCGGCCCGGATCTCCTTGAGCTCGGCGGCGGCGTTCGGTGAGGTGTCCGGGGTTGGTCATGATCCAGCGGACGACGCGCCGGGGTTTCGGGGCGGGCCGCGGCTCGGGAGCAGGCGCGGGCGGGTTCTTCGGCTTGGGGCTGTGCGGCTTCTTGAAGGGCTGGAAGTAGCGGCGGAGGCACTGGATGCTGCCGGTGAAGCCGCGTGCGCGCAGTTCGCTGCGCAGCTGGCCGATGTCGTGGCAGCCCTCGCGCCAGCGTTCGTGCAGGTAGGGCTTGTGCTCGTCCAGGATCGAGGTCCGGTTGGTGGCCTTGACCAGCAGTTCCTCGAGACTTTGGGCGCGGGCGAAGCGCCGTACGGTCGAGTGGTCCAGCCGCAGCCGGCGGCCGATCGCGGCCAGAGATTCACCCTCGGAGAGCAGCTGCTGCACCGCCGTGTACCGCTCGATGGTGCGGGCCACGAGCCGCCTCGGGCGCCCGAGGACGTCCCGGGTGCCGTCCGGCGGAACGAACGCCGTCTCCTCTACGGATGGCCTCGCCGTACCCGTGGACGCGGTGGCAGACTCCGTGACGACCGGTGCCGTGGTGAACGCCGTGCGGGTGCACGGGTGATGGGCGCCGACCGTCTTCTCCACCGCCTCGGCGAGGTTGCGCAGCAGGTGCCATGCGTCCGCTATCTGCTGGGCCTGCGGAGCCCCGCTGCGGGCGCCTTCGGCGTAGGCGCCGGCCCGGTCGCGGCAGATCACTTCGGCCTCTGGATGATCGCGCAGCCAGGTGGCCAGCGGCTCGGCGTCCCGGCCCGGCAGCACATCGACCGGGCGTCGCTCTTCCAGGTCCACCAGAATCGTGGGGCGCGGCGGCCGTAGATGTGCCGAAGCACGATAGGTGTTGCCATCGGCATCCGCTGACCTGCGGCCTTCAGTAGGACAAAGCATGGTGGTTGTCACCGATGCGGCGCGCTACCTGTCACCAGCGGCAAGCGAAGCAGGGGCGATGTCATCGCGTTCGGCTTCTGGTGGGCAGGGTGCCGAGTGGCGGCCCTCGGCGATCACGGGCCATATTTCACGCGCCCTACGCGAACCCCGCCCCCTACGATCACCTGGTACGACTGCTGGAGGGGCGGGAATGCTTGAGGACATCGAGGACATCGAGGACGCGACAGCGGCAGCGACGCGGCTTGCGGGAGGTGCGCCGCTTCAAAGCACGCTGGATGTCGCCGACCCCGCTGACTGGCTCGCGCTGGACGCAGGTGTGCGTGAAGTGGCCTGGCACCGCCCGCAGTTCCTGCCGGGGTGGGAGCACTCCGCCCCACTGCCCGCCGACCTGACTCAGCTCGGCGAGTCTCGGCTCGCACTCGCCCTCTGCCACCGCGACGGGCGGATCCGCCAGGAAGCGGTGCGCCAGTCGGTCCGATACCCCGGTCTGCTGCCGTTGGTCGTGATCCGCTGCGCCGATTGGGCAGGCCCGGTGCGTGAGTGTGCCCGGCAGTTGCTGCGCGAGGCCCTGAAGGTGGACTCTGCCCTCGCCCTCGCGCCGCTCATCCTCCGCGTCGGCCGCCGCGACAGAGGCGCCTTCGGCGTCGATGTGCTCGGCCAGATCCTGCGCCAGGCATCCCACGGGCAGCTCACCGTTCTCTTCGCTGACCCCGACTGCATCGTCCGGCGGTTCGCGTACCGGCTGGCCATCGAGGGTCGGCTGCTCCGTCCCGCCGAGCTGGCCCGCGCGGCCGCCGGGGACCAGGACACCGTGGTCCAGGACCTGTGTGCCACAGCAGCGCTCACGGCTCTGGGGGATGAGGATGCCTACGAGGGTGCGCTGCCTCCACTGCTGTCCGCACGCAACCCGCGTACCCGTTCGGCCGGCGTCACTGCGCTGAGACGGGCGGGGCGGTCAAAGCAGGCGGAGCCATTCCTCAGCGACCGTTCCGCGCTCGTGCGTGCTTGCGCCCGGTATGTCGTACGACAGCAGGGAGGCGACCCTGCGGCCTGGTATCGGGAGCGGTGCACGGCACCGGACGACCCCGAGTTGCCGCCCGATGCGGTCATCGGGCTGGCCGAGTGCGGGAACCGCGCGGACGCCGGGCTGCTGCGGCCTCTGCTCGCGCACCCGGCGGCCAGGGTGCGGGCGCGAGCGGTGGCAGGGCTGCGGGCACTGGACTGCGCGGATGCGAAGCAGATGCTGCCGCTCCTCGACGACCCTGCCGCCGGGGTCGTCCGCGAGACCGCCGCCGCCCTGCTGCCCTCGGCCAAGGAACTGCCCGCCGACTGGCTCTTGGAACGCACCAGCTCCGAGCACCCACGGCACATCCGCGTCGGCGCATTCCGGCTGCTCGACGCACCCAGCAGCGCCTCAAAGACGCCGGCGTCACGCCACTGCCGGAAGCGGTTGTGCACAGTCGACCAGGCACCGAACTCCTGCGGCATCTCCCGCCGCTGTCCGCCGGTCTTGAACCGCCAGATCACACCCTCGAACTGCTGCCGCAGTCGCTCCGGGTACGGGCCGTACTCGCCGATCGGCAGGTACGGCTCGATGAACTCCCATTCTATGTCAGTCAGTTGCACTCGCGTCACAGAAGAAGATCTACCGGACCAGACTCCGCCGCGAGAGCGAATCCAGCAACTTGATCATGACTCGATACGCGCCCTAGGCCGCCGGTGGAGGCCGCCTTCTTCCTTGCCTTCGCGCGGACCTGCGGCTGCCACCGCGCCGCCGTCGTCCCAGACGCCGGGGCCATCAGCAGCCTCGAGCCCGTACGACTCCTGCGCGCCGACATCACTGAAGCCGGGCTCACCGCCGCAGAGGCCGCGCTGGAACTGGCCTTGTGCTTCCACCACGCCGTCCAAGACGAGCGAGAGAAGGTCACCGCGGCGGTCTCCCGGCTGCGCGACCTCGCTCGCGGCGGCGACTACGTCTACTACGTCGACGTCGCCCAGTTCATGGCCGGCGTGCCTCTCGATCAGGCCTCCGGAGCCCGGTGGCTCGACAGCGAACAGCGCACCCGCGACCGCTGGCGCGGCCTGGTCATCGCGCGGCGGGCGTGCGTGGACGCCAGGCGCTGAAGCAACGGTGGGGCTCCTGGAGCGCCCCACCGTCCGGCACCCGGGGCAGTCCGCGTGATTTACGCAGGTCAGGCGCGCAACACGGCTGTGCTGCAGTGCGTGTTGCAGTGGTGTTGCACCTCGCTCGGCGCGGATGCCGGCGGCCTGACAGGCCTATCGCTGCTGTCGGACCATGCTGCGGTCAGGCGGAGGGACGCCGCCTGGCGCCGCCGCCGCTGCCGTTCAGTGGGATCAGCGTCTCCAGATGAGCGCCTTTGACCCAGGAGCCCAGCAGGTCGCGGTGCAGGGCCACGATGTCCTGGCGCAGCGCCAGGCCCAGCGCGTCCCTCGTGAACGCGCGGCAGGTGGTGACGAACAAGGCGACGTCCGCGCCGTGCTCGAGACGGGCGGTGCCGACGAACTTCTGCATGTCTTGCGAGGGCACGCTCCGGTGCGGCGCGTACTTCTTGCACTGGATGACCAGCTTGCGGCCGTCGGCCAGGTAGCCGACGACGTCTGCGCCCAGGTCGCCGCTCTTACCACTGACGACGACCTTCGTGCAGCCGTCCCGCCGGCACAGCTCCGCGACGTACTTCTCGAATTCCTGCCAGGTCAAGGCGTCGACCTGGGCCATGGACAACTCGCGCGCCCGAGCCTCCTCCTGTGCCCGCCACGCGCGGTCCTGGCCGACCGCGCGGCGGTGCGCCCGCAGAAGCGCCCAGCCGACTCCGCCGAGTACGGCCGCGGCGAATACTGCGACCAGGACGGGCCACACCGTTGACCAGTTCGCGGCGACCCACGCCACTGCGGCGGCCGCCGCCACCGCACCCCAGACCTGCAGTTTCTTGCGGGCCTGCTTTTTCAGGCGCCGGCGCCGTCGACGTGCCGTCATCACTCCCCCGCCTCCCGGGCCCGTGGTCCGCTGTGTGCGTCGGCGGGCGCTGTCCGGCCCGTGCGTGTGCGGGGGCTCATCGGCTGGCCTGGGTGACGCCGCTCGCGAGCTGTCCCAGGATGTTCAAGATCCCCTGACCGGCCGGGGTGGGGGCGATCAGCACGCCCAGCGCCAGGACGATGACGACGGTCAGCTTCTCGTCGAAGCGGCTGCGGGCCTCCGTACGTCGCCGCAACCGCCACATGACGACGACTACGAGCAGCACCGCCACGTTGATGGTCACCAACCGCCCCGACCTCCCCGCCGACTGGCCTTCACCCCGCGGACGGCTGATGTCGCCGCCGACCCTCTTGTGTAGCGTCGCCGTGGTGATGTCGGAGGCGGGTTACCGACGAATGGCACAAAGCCATCGGACCTGGCCGAATAGCACGCGACGGCGCAGCGCAGTCGGCTGGGCATCTCGCTGACGCGGCGACAACCTGCGTGGCAGGGTCGGTGATGATCGAGAACAGCATCAGCGAGGGGGCTTTGCTGGACGCGCGGATGTGGAACGCACTGGTCGGCGTGATGAAGGAGGCGTACACCGCAGGGCTGGGCGAGGGTGCCGTGCCGCGCCCGGCCATGATGCCGCTGGTGCGCGGCGAGCTGGTCGGGCTGATCTGGGTGCGCCCGCTCAAGGTCGGCCAGGACGCGCTCACCGGGATCGCGGAACTCGCGCATATCGCCGAGGCGTCCGGCGCGGACGAGGTGATCCTGGCCTGGGAGACCCACGACGTCGCCACCGCCCGCAAGCTGCCGATCGTGGGCCCGGCGCCGTGCCTGAACATGGTGCTCGCCACCCCGGGCGGGCACGTCCTGCACCAGTTCCCCTACACCGAGCAGCTCCTGTCCCGCAGTCCCGAGGGGTGGGCGTCGGTCGCCCCGGACTGGAGGCCGGCCCCCGTGCCGCAGCCCGGCGGTGAACTGGTGCCGCCCATCCAGGCCGCGGTGAACTTCTCCTTCACCCCCATCGAGCTGGACCACCCCGACCCGTTCGGCGTCACCGTCGTGCTGATGGAAGAGAACCGCTACCGCATCAGCCTGACCGAAGCGTTCGCCCGCTGAGCCCGTGGCACGGGACTTCGACGACGACGCGCCCCGCCGGGTCGGGGACGCGAACGAACTGGTCCTCGCCCGCAGCGGGACGCCGACGAACGGATCTACGTGGTGACCACCAACCTCGTCATCGACGCCCAGGAGAAACTCGCCCGGCGCCGGCGGCTGGACCGTATCTGGCGCGCCGGGTGGGCGGTCAGCTGGCTGTCCTTACTCACCGCCGTCATCGGCACGGGCATCACCTGGCTAGCCACGGGCGACCCGGCGCGGTTCGTCGTGGGCGACCTGATCTGCGGCAGCCTGCTCCTCATGTCTTTGCTGGCGCTGGTCGGCGTGCGCTTCGCCGGGAGGGGCGTGTCCAGCCTCCAGCGCCTGGAGGGATGCCGAGCCGAACGGCGTTCACCTCCTCCTCGATGGCGTCGGCGGTCTGCTGGAGGAAGTAGCTGCCCTCGCGGAACTTGTAGTAGCCGGTGAACATCGCGGCCACCGTGATGGCGAAGCTGATCCCGGTTGTTTGCTCAGTTCGACCAGGAACGGTCAGAACTGAGATCCACGCCGACAGTAAGGCTCAGGTACAGCAGGGATGAGGGGTCAGGTGGCGGGACAGAGCCCTGCCACAGGCGGATGGTGGTGGGCAGGAGTCCGGGTCGTGGTCATGGATCACGTAGGCTCTGACGACATGTCGGCTCGTCAGGCCCTACGCCTGCAGGCGTCACATTACGGCTCGTCACCAGTCGGCGGACGCCTTCAAGGAATCCACGGCGGGCCTTGCTACGGACGTGGTAGGGGTCTGCCGCGTTGAGTGAACGGCTGGCCCTTGCTCCACGATCTCCCTCCGCCGCACTGCCTCGACAGCAGCGGTGACCGTGGGGAAGGCGCGGTAGAACCTCTCCCCACTTCGGCAGGGTGTACGGCGATTCCAGCAGCTCCACGATCTCCTCGGGCACACCCTCGAACCCCTGCGCCCGGCGTCGGCTCTCAGAAGCAGCCCGCTGACGCCCGACGCGCTTGTCCCGGCTGCTGGTGCTCTTCTTCTTGGCCACCCGCCCGCTCTCCAGCATCCACGCCTATGACGGTGCCACTTGGCCCACGCCGGCATCCGAACGAGTAACTGACCTCACAGGTGGTCGTGGCATCGGGCCTTCGCCGACTACGTGGCCTCGTCCCCCAGCTTCACGGGGCCGGCCGGACGACCGCCGCCGAGCACGCCGCACGGTCGGCCGGGCCGACCCCCGCGTCACGGCGCCCGCCCGCCGTTCGCCGCCTCATACGGTCGTTCCTCCCCCGTCACCTTCAGAGGTGAGCACGGCCGCTCCCCTCTCTGCAGCTGCCTCGGGCGTCTCCCCCCTCTCCCCGGTGGAGGCGCCTGCGCGTTCCGTCCTCCGCGCGCTGCCGTCCCCCGCGAGCATCGGCAGGGTGCCGGGGGCCGGACCTCGTATTGGGGCCGACCACCGCTCGTCTCGTGCACCCCGAGGTCGTCCTGTCAGATGCGACTCAACACCGCGACCTCGGCACCGAAGCCGCCCATGAGGCGACCGTCCGAAGCCATCGCCAGGGCCTGCACCGGCGAGGGGAACAGCAGCCGGTCCACCTGGAGGCCGGAGACCAGGTCCCACACCCGCACCGTGCCGTCATCACTGCCAGTGATCGCGTGCGGTCGCCCGTCGAACTCCGACACCGCCACCGAGCACACCCGACCGTCATGGCCGGTCAGGGTTGGACCGACCTGTCCCCCGGCGATCAGATCCCACACCCGCACGGTGCCGCCTCCGCTGCCGGTCACGGCATGGGGTCGGCCCTCGATCTCCGTCGTGGCCATCGCCCACACGCCTGAGCTGTGGCCGGTGAGGGGAGCACCGACCTGTCGCCCGGCGATCAGATCCCACACTCGCACCTTGCGCTCGTCGCCGCTGGTGACCGCGTGCGGTCGGCCGTCGATCTCCACCGTCGCCACCACCCACATGGTGCCGTTGAAGCCGGTGAGTCGCTGGGCCGGTCGGCGGGTGACAAGGTCGTTCACCGGCAGTGTGCCGTGCCCGGAGCTGGTGACGGCGTGCGGTCGGCCGTCGATCTCCACTGTGGCCACCACCCACACCCCGCCGCACAGGTCAGTGAGAGGGGGCCCGGCCTGCCGGCGAGTAGTGAGGTCCCAGATCGACGCGGTGTGGTCATAGCAGCCGGTGACGGCGTGCGGTCCGCCGTCGATCTCCAGCACCGCCAACGACGATCTATGGCCAAGTGGGAAGCGATCTTCAGCCAGTGCCCTCGGCCCCTGGTCAGACGCACCCGTGAACACCCCGCAGCACGGGGAGCAGACCCAAGCCCCGGCGGACCCTCATCGCCGCCGACTGGCTCACCGAAGCCGACACCACCGGAAACAGGCTGCGCGGGCAGCTCGCCGAGCGCGTCCTGCCGCTGGGCGGGCTGCTGTAGCAGACCCGCCGCGCCACATCGGCATCGATCCCGGCCTGCTGGGCGGGAGGGACGGGAGCTGCCCGAACCTCAGCCCTGTCAACAGCAGTCAGATGCGCCAGGAGCGGAGGCGGTCGGCAGCGGTGTAGACATCGGCGCGGCTTTCGAGGATGTCGCGGGCGAGGTCGACCAGGGCGCCGTACGGAGGGTCGATGCCTTCGCCGCTGATGTGCATGTAGGCCACCGCGGTGGCGCAGGCGAAGCGGATGTTGCTGGCCGGCAGCGGCTTCAGCAGTGCGAGGCTGTGCAGCAGGGCGGCGGCCCGCCAGGCCGGGTCGGGGTCGGCGCCCAGGCGGGGCGGGTCGACGCGGTGCCGGGCGACAGCAGCGACCAGGGCGGAGAAGTCGGAGACGGACGGCTGCTCGGGAAGGACATCCTCGTGGCGCTGGAGCAGCCAGGGCACGTCGATGTGGATGACGGGCGGCATCAGTTCAGGCGGCCGCCGTCCCGGCGCGGGGTTCGTCGTCGGGGAACGCGGCGGCGAACTCGTCCGCGGCCTCGGTAAAGAAGCGGCGGAACACCTGCGCGCCCTCCTTCAGCGCGCGGTGGCGCTGGATGTCGGAGGCGGTCGCCTCACGGACCAGGGCCTTCAGGGTGACGCCGCGCTCGGCCGCGATCGCCCTCAGCTCCTCGAGCTCCGCGTCGGAGAACTCCACATTCAATGCAGGCATGCCACCACCGTACTCCCCCGGTACCAGGGCGGCAATAACCCCAGTTCACAGCACTTCCTGGTCGGTACCGGAGGGGATGGGTCAGGTGTTCCAGGACTGCAGGGCGCGGGTGAGGTCGCGGTACTGCGCGGTGCCGGCGGCGTCGTAGGGCGGACGGCCCAGGGCGACGACGGGGTCGGTGACCTGGTGGGTGATCCGGTAGACCAGGACGTCGACGGCGAGGTCGATCCACTCCTGGGTGGCGTCGGCGGGCGGGGCCGGCCCGAGCACGGTCACGAACCAGACGGGCGGCCTCGCGCGGTCGGCCAGCGCGCGGGCCAGGCGGGTGCTCAGGGTCATGGCGAGCTTGCGGCTGGCCTTCTTGCCGTCGGCGATGGCCGGCCCGGCTTCGCGGCGTCGGCGCTCGTCGGCCTGCAGGGAGGGGAGGGCGGTGTTCGCCTCCGCCGCCAGAGCGCCGAGGCCTGCGCGGGCGCTGTCCTCCGCCGTGAGCGCGGTGGTGGAGTCGCTGGCGGCCTTCTTGTGGGCCCGCTCCGTGTGGGTGGTGGTGGCCAGAGTCTTAGCTGCGGTGATGGCGCGCTGCTGGGTGCCGCTGCTCGGTCTCGCGGTGACGGATGGCACCCTGGTGGATCTGGCGGGCGGCGTCGGGGAGGAGGCCGGCGGCGGCCTCGGTGCCGCGCTGGGCGATGGCGGTCCTTCCAGGCCGGCTCGATGGTGTCCAGGTCCGCGGCGGGCGCGTCCTCGGCGGGTTGGGCGAGGTTCTCCAGCAGCCGGACGCGGGCGGTCAGCTTCTTCAGAGTGCGCTCAGTGTCGCTGGCGTGCTCATCCAACTCGCCCTCGAGGCACTCGGCTGTGGCCTCCAGGTCCTCGATGCTGTCCCGGAGGCGCCGCAGGGTGTAGTCGAGGTCGTCGGTGTCGCCGACCTTCGACTGCAGGTCCTCGACATCGCGGGCGAGATCCTCGAGCTGGGAGCGCACGCCGGACACCGCGGCGTTCACGCGGCTCTCCAGGTGCCGCAGGGCGTTCGCGTCGGCGGCCGGCCTGCGCCAGGACCAGCGCACGATCCGCTCGCTCAGCTACCGGCCGGGCTCGGCGAGCTTGGCTGGCAGCTCGGCGTGCGCGGCGACCAGCTGCCGGGTGGAGCGCACCAGCTGGTCGTAGAGCCGGTTGAACTCCAGCTCCCCCGGCTCCAGTTCCTCGATCTCCTCGCAGTAGCCGGCGATCTGCTGTTGCAGCCCTGCGTACTCGCTGCGGATCTGCCCCACGCTGCTCATAACCCCACCCAGGTCGATCAGAAGGTGACGTTGCATCTCTCCCCGCCCCGGCCGGTGCTGCACCTGCGGCCCGGTCGGGGAGAACGCTTCACGCCACGGTAGATCGCCCCGCGCCAACTCCGGGGCCTGTCCGGGGATTTCTCGTCCGGAACCCGGAAGGGCGGGTCAGAGCAGCTCAAGGTCGCAGTAGTCGACGTCGGACAGCTCCACCTCCAGGCCGTCCGCGCGCCGTCCGGGGTCACGGAAGTAGGCGAACCCGAGGCCGCCGGCGAGGATCTGCGCCAGCTGCTGCTCGTCGGCACCCGCCTGGTGGGCGGCGAGCAGCTGCGCGGCCGTACCCGGGGGAAGCTGTTCGGTGATGCGCCGCACCCGCGGGTCGTCCATGCTGCCGCCGGCGGCGGTGAACCCGAACCGCGCCCGGGTCTCCACACGATGCCGGCGGCGGAGGCCTTCTTGATCGCCTTCGCCCGCAGCCGGGGCTGCCAGGCGCGGCGCAGCTCCCGCTCCAAGCGCCTGCCAGGCGCGGGGTGGGCCGCTTGGCGGCCGCGACCCGGGGCGCGGACTTCCGAGACGATGACGACCTGGTCCTCGCCGGGGTCGCATCGGCGGCGGGCTCCGGCGCCGTGGCGAGCTGGGCCTGGACGACACGGGGGTCTGGGCAGTGCTGGGTTGATGTGCAACCAGCACAGTCCCCGTTCACTGTGTTGTCAGCCTGCTTCACCGGGTCACCGCCGACCCGGCCGTGGCCTCGCTCTTGATCCGGCAGCGGACACACAAGCCCGCCCGCCGCCCGCTGCCGCCCGCGGGGGTGCCGTCGTGTCCCGGGCAGGCGTCCTCCGCGCAGAGCGGCGGCGAGCTCCGGCGATCTGGGCAGCTCGCTGACCAGTCCGGCGATGACCCGCCCCAGGGATGTGCTGGTGAGAAGCCCAATCGTGTTGGACAGCACGGTGACGAGG
The DNA here is from genome assembly GCF_029846775.1 of Streptomyces chengmaiensis. NCBI lineage: Bacteria > Bacillati > Actinomycetota > Actinomycetes > Kitasatosporales > Streptomycetaceae > Streptomyces > Streptomyces chengmaiensis. The sequence goes on along the minus strand of NZ_JARWBG010000019.1, from coordinate 87,109 downwards.
TCCGCCATCGGATCGGCGGTGTCAGGGGCTTCGGGGTTGGCCTGGGCGAAGGCATCCCGAACCGCGCCGCGATCAGCTCCGTACGGTCCTTCCACCGTCGGTAGACCGTGGGCCGGGAGACGCCCGCGCGGGCGGCCACCGCGTCGACCGACACCCCGGCCGTCCCGCCCTCGGCCAGCAGCTCGACGGTCGCTCGCAGGATGCGCCCTGAGGCTTCGCTGCTGCGCGGGCGGCCCGGCACGGACGTCCGCTCACTCACCGGCCACCTGCCCTCCGGGGGCGAGCGTCCTGTCGTACGCGGCGAACCCGTCTTCGATCCCCATCGCGACCTGCGTCACCTCGACATACGGCACGGAGAACAGGTCGGTGTCGCGGACCGCTTCCCAGAACATGTGGTAGGCGGACAGGCCCTCGGTCTCGAAGCGGTGGCCGGTACGCAGGAACAGCTCCTCGAGCTCGTCGTTCCAGATCTCAACCGCACGCTCGTCGATCACGCCGGGAGGCTGCCCGCGCCGCTGCCACTATCAGCGGCTGCTGCACACGATCGAGGGGCGGCCCGGGAAAGAGAACCCGGGCCGCCAATCCGCCCACTGCACCCACCCAAATCGCCCCTGAACAGGGAAAACTCCATAGTGCTGCTGGAGTATTAACAGAGCGCGAATCTTAGCGAGTCAGTCAGGTGCGCGACTGTTGGCCGGACGGCGGCTTGCGGCAGAGTCGTCCTCGCCTCAGGCACCGCGGATATCTGGATGTATGAGCCGGTATGTGCGGAAACTGCCGCCGCATACTCCTGGAGACGCGCATGCGAAGATCGGACATCAAGAGCATTTGCATTTTCTGCGGCTCGCTCGGCGAGAACAGCCGGATTTACGCGGAGGCGGCGAGGTCTGTCGCCCGGCTGCTTGCGGAGAAAAAGGTGACCCTCGTTTACGGGGGTGCCAGGACAGGTTTGATGGGAGTGCTCGCGGACGCGGCGCTGAGCGCGGGCGGGAAAGTCGTCGGGGTCATCCCCCAGGAGTTGATGGAATTCCGTAATCCGCGACTTACGCAGACCTTTGTCGTGAAGGACATGCATCAGCGCAAGGCGCAGATGGCGAGGATGGCCGACGCGTTCATCGCCCTTCCTGGCGGCCTGGGAACGATGGAGGAGCTCTTCGAGACATGGACCTGGAGCCAGTTGGGCATACACAGCAAGCCCTGCGGACTAATGAATGTCGCGGGCTTCTACGACAACCTGCTGGCTCAGGCGGAGACCATGCTCAGAGAAGGATTTGTTCTGCCCTGTTACCGGCAGATTCTCATCACCGGGGACGATCCGGAGGAACTTATGGAGAAGCTGCACTCTTTTGAGACCCCCTCTCCTAAGAGGGAGTGGGTGACATGACCGGCAGGGTGAAGGATCACTCCTACGGCAGGTCGGGAATCAGGATCTTCGCAGCCGTCACCGACGGGCCGGGCCGGGAGTTGACACGGGAGATATCGGCCACCGTCCGGCTTTCCGGGGGGCTGGGGGCGGTATTCGAGAGCGGTGACAACAGCGACCTGCTTCCCACGAGTTCGATGGATGTCGCCGTTTCCACCCTGTTCCAGGAATTCATGGACGCATCGCTGGAAGCGTTCGCGGAAGCCCTGGTCAGGCACTTCGCGAGTTCCTGTCCCGCCTCGCTGTGCTGCGAGGTGAACCTGGCGGAGAACCGTTGGGGTCAGCTTACCGTGGGCTCCAAGGCGCTTCCTCATCTCTTCGGAACTTCGCCCTCGGCCGCGCTGGTGGCGCACGCCCGGTCGAACGGGGCGGGAAACCCGGTGGTCTGGGGAGGCCGACGGGGGCTTGAGTTCTGCAAGACGACGGGAACCAGTTTCGGCGGTTTCCTCCGCGACCGGTTCACGGAGGCCATGGAATCCCCTGACCGTTTGGTGCGCGGACAGTTGGAGGTCCTGTGGGAGTACGGTGACGTCGCCGGCAGCACCTACGAGAAAACCGGTGACCAGGTCTTCGAGTGCGTCACCGAAGCCCTCGCCGCGTCGTCGGCGAACTCCGTACAGAATCTTCTCTACAAAACAGGCGAGGCGGTCCTCGACGACTGTCCGGCGATCGGAAGCGTCCGTCTTGCTTACCGGTCGCCCGATGTCACGGTGACGGATCCGACGCGCTTCGGTTCCACACCGCGCGGCCGAGTCCTGTCCGTGTCCCCGTCACCGGCGCACGACCTGGCCGTCCTGGTTCAGCGCGAGGGGTGACAGGAAGATTGCATGCGCCGAACTCACCCGTCTACGGGGGATCACATGGAAACCAGGACGGAAGGGAGCTTCCTCCACGCGTCCCGGTCGTGGTGGTGGGCGCCGGACCCAGCGGGCTATGTCTCGCCGCGGAGCTCGCGCTGGCCAAAGTGGACTGCGTCGTTCTGGAACGGCAGCCACGGCGGGCCGCCGAGACCCGAGCCATGGTGCTCCACTCCAGGACACTGGAGTACTTCGACATGCGAGGGTCCGTCCGCGGTTTCGTCGACGAGGGATTCCGCTACGACCGGTACCCGATCGGCAGCCCACGGGCCGACGTCGACCTGACCCGGCTGCCGTCGCGCCATGCCTGCGCCCTGGCGGTTCCTCAGTTCAGAACAGAGGCGTTTCTGGAGGCACGCGCCCTTTCCGCGGGCGTCCCCGTCGCCTACGGGGCGGAGGTGTCAGACATCGTGCCGTCGGCGGGGTGCGCGGTGGTCGCCGTGAAGCACGGCGTCAACGTACGTCACATCACCGCCGATTACGTGGTCGGCTGCGACGGCGCCCACAGTACGGTGCGGCAGCGGGCGGGGATCGCCTTTCCCGGCACGCGCTACTCCTCGTACGTCCTGTCCGCCGACGTCTTCCTGACGTCCCCGCCCCGTCCCGGGCCCTGGGCGTCCTTCAGCCGTGTAGGAATGATCATCCTCCTTCCGGCCGGCGGGGACATGTGGCGCGTCATCGTCTATGACTACCGGGACCGTTCGGACCGCCCCGGCGATTCGCTCACCCAGGACGTCGTCCGGTCCTTGATGCGACGGATCTGCGGGACGGACTTCGGCTGGCGGGGCGCCGAACGGTTCAGCCGCTACCGGTGCGAACGGCACCAGGTGGAGGAATACCGCCGGGGGCGTGTCCTGCTGGCCGGAGACGCGGCGCACATCCATCCGCCGACCGGGGGCAAGGGACTCAACACCGGAATCGCCGACGCCATGAACCTCGGCTGGAAGCTCGGGCGCGTGCTGAAGACCTCCGCTCCGGACGGATTGCTCGACTCCTACCAGGAGGAGCGTGGGGCCGACGCCACCCGCGTCCTGAGGTTCACGGACGTGCTGCTGAGGTTCAACACGGCACGGGGACTCGCCTGGCGTGGCCTGCGCAGGCTGGCTCTGGAAGCGGTGTTGCCCGCGCGTCCCGCTCAGAGGTTCCTCGCCGACGCCCTTTCTGGTCTGGGCACCACCTACCGTCGGCCACGGGAGCGTCCGCCCACGGGCGACCGCATCCCTGACATGGAGGTATGGGACGGCTCCGGGTCCACCCGTCTTTTCAAGACCCTCAGGTCCGGGAAGTTCGTCCTGCTCTCCTGCCGGGACAGGCCCAGCCGCCTGCTCCCCGATCCTTCGGCCACCAGCTCTGTGATCATGGTCCGGAGCGAGCAGGCGGGGAGCATGGCGGGAACGGAGGTCCTCGTCCGACCGGACGGCTATATCGCCTGGTCAGGGCGGGCACCGAACCCCTCACTGACCGCGGCGATGGCGCGCTGGGGAGCGGAAACGCCCATGTCCACCCGGGAACGCGGGTCGCGATGACGCCCCCCGGCCTGCCACCGGCCTCCCGATCCCCACGCGGGCAGACGGCAGCCTGTTATGCCGCCTTCCTGCCCGGCGCCTTGGTCATCGCCTCCACGGCGGCCGCGCTGCCGAGTATGTCGCAGGACCTGGGCATGAGCCATGGTCAGGTGCAGTGGGCGGCATCCAGCTACCCGGCCGTCGCCGGCTCCCTCCAACTGGGCGCGACGCGGTGCGCGGACCGTCTCGGCGCGCGCACGACCCTGGCCGCCGCTCTGACCGTTTTCGCCGTCGCCGCCCTCTGGGCCGCCGCTTCCGCCACGCCCTCGTCCCTTATCCTGGCACGGGCTTTTCAGGGAGTCGGCGGCTGCGTGCTCGCGCCGGTCAGCCTGGCGGTCCTCGCTTCGCCCGCCGCGCCCGCCGCCCGGCGTGCGCGTGGCGTGGGCGGGTGGGTCGCCACCGCCGCACTGGCGAACGCCCTGGGCCCTCTACTGGGAGGTCTCGTCACCGGCTGGTGGGGATGGCGTGTCCTGTCGCTCGTCCTCGCCGCTCAGGCCCTGATCGCCGTCGTACTTTGCTGCCGCGGCATCCCGGACGCCCGCAACCGCCATATCGGACTGGACAAGACAGGCATCACGCTCTGTGCGGTGATCACCGGGGCCACTCTGATCACGCTCATCGGTCCTGCCGGACCACCCGACGTCATCACCGCGACGTGCGGATCGGCCTTCATCGCGGGCGCCGGCGTTCTCCTGCTCCGCGTCGAAAGCAGGCGCCCCCACGCCGTGCTGGACATCGACGCGCTGCGAGACCCGGCCAGAAGAAGCCTGCTGATCAGCCTTGCCTCGATCTTCGCCTGCAACTCCGGCTTCATGTACTACAGCTTCATCTACTTGACGCAGCTTCACCGAACCGCCCCCCTACACGCGTCGTTCCCGCTTCTGGTGGCGACGGTCCCCGCCGCGATCACCGCACGAGCCGCGGCACGTCGGTCCCGGCACGGGCAAGGGCTCGCTGTGGCGGCGATCGGACTGGCGCTCATGGGGAGTGCTCTGCTGGCCATGCCGTTCGTCGGCCCGCCGTCCCCGATGTGGCCGGTGCCGTACGCCGGAATCGGGGCGGGGCTGGGGTTGGCGAACGGCGCGGCCATGGCCGACGTCACCCTGCGCGCCCCTCGGGCGATGGTGTCGCGCGCGACGGCCACGGCGGTCACCACAGCCATGCTGGGAGGCTCGCTCGGTCCCGCCCTCTCGGGCACGGTGATAGCTGCCCACGCACTCCACTGGCGTCACACGACACCGTCCGTCTCGGGCGACCCGACCATGCAGTCGCCGGCCGTTCTCCAGGCCGCAAGCGGAGGCGCGCCCCTCGACCCACGCGCCTACCCCCACACCGCGGTTGCGGCGGTGCAGCGGTGTCTTGACCAAGGCATCCACTGGGCCTTCGGGGTCCTGGGGCTTCTCGCGCTCTGCGTGGCACTGCTTTTGCTCAAAGTGCGGTCACGGGCGGCACCGGCTGTGCCGACGCTCGACCCGGCGGCGGCTGGGAGCTCGACGGAATATCCGCCTATCGAACGGGAGGATCGAACTCGACGTAGGTCTGAAACCCCTCCGGACTGAGAAGCACCGAGATGTGGTGCACATAGGAGGCCGCTCCGCTGTGAAAGGCCAGGGTGACAGGATCGTAGAAGCGGGGGCGGGTCAGAGGAGAGAAATAGGAGCCGACCTCCAGCCGTAACTGGTAATGGGACTGCTGCACCACCTCTGCATAGACCAACGCGCCATACCGGTCGGTCTCGCCCGAGGCCACGAGACGCCAGCCATCGGTTTCCAGCCGCGCTAGTCGGTACGCAAGTCCCGAAGCGGGTCCGCCCGCCTCCAGATCGGTTACCTTCACAACGATCTTCGGGAAATCGTCACCTGTTCCATCGGGTGAACGGTGAATGTTCATGGCTCCCCCGGAAACCCCTGGGCGGAATTCAGAGAAGCATATCTTCGATGGAGGTCGGTCATCAAGAGCCCGGAGCCCTCCCACAGTTCACTTCGCACCCCGCATCGCACACGCCAGAAGGGAAAAGCCAAATGGACATCGTCCTCAGTGAACATGGTTACGGCGAATCATCCATCCCCCTGATCCTCGTCAGCCGGTCGCGGCACACCGATCGCGTGCGACGCCTCAGCGTCGATGTCCGGCTGGCCGGCGGCATCCCGGAGGTCTTCACGGACGGAAGGAACGAGCACCTCCTCAGCACGAACGCCATCAGCAACGCCGTCTACGCGCTGAGCGCCGATCACGCGGACGCGGAGACGGAGGAGTTCGCGCTCGCGCTGTGCCGGCACTTCCTGGTGAGCAGCCCGTCGACGGAGTCCGTCGAAGTCACCGTGACCGCCACGGAGTTCGCCCCGATGGGACACGAGGAGAACTCGCCGAGGCACTCGTTCCGCTATATTCCGGCGCCCCGGGCGACCTCCCGCGCCGTCGGCCACAGAGGCGAAAATCCCTGCCTGTGGAGCGGAATGTCGGGTCTGGAACTCTTCAAGACCACCGGTTCCACGTTCACCGGGTTCCGGCAGGACAAGTACCTGACCATACAACCGTTCGCGGACAGGGTGTTTGGCGTCGAACTCACCGCTGAGTGGCAGTACCGCGACGCAGAACGGTTCGACGGCTCGTCCCGGGCCCGCGCACAGGAGGCGATCCACGAGGAGTTCGCCGCCCACATCAGCCGCTCCAGCCAGCACACGCTCCACCGGCTCGCCGAAGCCGTCATCGGCACGTGTGCCGAGGTCTGCCGTGTACGCATGGCAGGCGCCCACCTCACGCGAGGCCTCGTCGACCTGTCCCCCTTCCACGTCGACAACCCGGGAATCGTCTACACCGCAACGGAACATCAGACGAGCCCCCTGGCGATCGAAGTGACAGTCGGGGCCTGACACCCGAGAGGCGGGTGGCGCGGGACCGGCGCGCCCGCCTCACCGGGAGTCGCCCGATTTCCGGAGCAGTGAAGCCGCCAGCGGATTGTTGCGGTGCGGGTGCAGGCAGGCCCGCATGGCGAGGCAGGCGTCGTCGGCTCTCTTCGACCGAACATGGGGGTATTCCTCCAGAAACCGATGCCACGTGCCGCAGGCGGCCTCCAGATACCCGCGAGACAGCTGGAGTTCGGCATGCTTGTGAAGAATGAGCAGGCGAGACCGGCGCTCCATGGCGGACCGATTCCGTAACGCCTGGTCGAACGCCGCATCCGCCGCCGACCCGTCGCCCAGCAAAGTCGCGGCCTCTGCGCGCTGATGGAGGAGAGAGGAGGCGTGGTACACGCCTATCGCCGCTGAAGCGTCGGGATCCTTGTCCAGTTGCCGTTCGGCGTCCAGCAGGTGGGCCATGGCAAGGCGCTTTTCTCCCATGGCGGCCTCGGTGACCGCCTGCTGTCCGAGCAGGGCGGCCTTCAGACGGGGAGGAGTTCCCGCCCTGCCGCCCTCAAGGGCGGCCTCGGCAAGTATCAGGGCCTGGCGCCGATGGCCAAGCGTATGGGCCTGGACGCTCAGTCCGCGAAGATTCAACGCAGTCGCCTCGAGGTCGTCAGCGCACCGCGCCAGCCGCAGACCTGAGGCGTAATAGCGTTGGGCCGTACCGTGCTGTTGGTCGTCGAAGTGGGCGAACGCGCACAGGTAGCACAGTCTGGCCGCAAGGGACAGCACATGCTGGTTGACCGTCGCACCGGACGGCGCCTCGAGCCACGGCGCCACGGTGGTCGACAGATAGGACGACATCGCCCGGCGAACATGGCCGCCGCCGAATATCTGGTCTGCGGTCGAGAAGAGGTCGAGCATGGCCCTTCCGGACAGAACCTCCGCTCTGCCGATTCGCCTGCCTGTCGGCTTCTGCCGGGGTCGTTGTGTGATCCCCGGTGAGTCCTTGCCGATGTGCTCCAGGAGCGAAATGGAGTACACCCTGCCGGGATGGGCCTCGTGCGGCTCCGCGCGGACCGGGTCGCCCAGGACGACCAGGCCGCCGACAAGATCGTCCTGAGGCCCTGGTGAACGGGAACGGGGAAGGTCGCGGAACCCCGCCTCCTCGATCGTCACCACGCGACCGAGCCTGCGGGAGAAGGCTTCGGCGATCAGGTGAGGAACCGGCGGCCGTGGCTGGGTGCCGACGAGCCACTGCGCCACCGACGGCCGCTGGTAGTGCAGTGGGAGTCCCATTTCGGCGCCGAGCGCGTTCACCTCTCTCGCGAGGGCGTCGCCCGTCCACTTCGCCTCTGTGAGTAAGCTGCGCAGTCGCCCGTTGGGGGGTCGCATGCCCATGATGGCCTCGCTGGCAGACACGCTGGTTGCGGTGGGTCGATTCGGTCCAGGGCTCAGGGCTCAGGGCGCCGGCGCGGGCGGCACTGTCGGCGACGAGTCAGGCGGTCGCCATGCCATGTGAGGTAGGGCAGGGGGCGCGGGCGGCGACTGGCCCTCGGCGGGCCATAGAGCGTCGATCCTCGCCCGGCTCAGGTGTTCCGATGTGAAACGTCGGTGCACCACGTCCAAGGGGCCGAGCCCGGAGAGCACGTCCAAGAGGCGACGTACCGTCTCTCCGGTGGCAGGGGGCGCGATGACGATTCCGACGGTTGCGGCGTCCGCCAGCCGACTCGGGCGGACTTCCTCGGAATCGCGAATATGCGCCAACCGGCTGTTCTCCTGAGAGGCGAACTCCACGAATGTGTCATTCGCCCCTCCGAGAACGAGAACCCGGTCGCAGTCGTCGGTGAGTGTCCGAAAGCATCGCGCCCAGTCAGACTCGGTATAGCACCAGTGCCTCGGATGCTGTCCACGTAATCGCGGAAACCGCTGCCTGAGCACTTTGACCATGGCGGCGGCCACCTCAATCCGGATCCCCGGATCGACGACGAAATAGACGTTCTCCGCGTCACCGGCCTGAACCGTACGGGCCTCGTCGACCGACGACACCCGCGTGAGGGCGGCCGACCCGAGGTGCCCGGCAGGCAGGCCGGGCCGGCACAACAGCAGCACGTCGGACTTCCCACGTGAGCGGTGCACCAGCTCGGTGACGGCCTGACGTGCCAGCGGGCACCGCCCCCTGCCCGCGGTCACACAACATCGGTCCGCGTCCGCCAGCAGTGCGCGGCGGGTGCGCAGCACCCCGGACCATTCGGCGACCGCGGCCTTCGCCGCCCGCAGCGCAACCGGATCGCTTTCCGAGGCGGCAACCCCGATTCCGGTGACTCCGCCGCCATGTTCAAAGTACGACGCGGGTTCCGAGTACCACACGGGCCCGACGTACGACACGGCGAACAGGGTCGCCCTACGGGATTTCGGGCTCCCCGGGCCTGTGTCGGCCGGCACCGCTGCCAGACGTACGGACCACCCGGCCTCGCGGAGACTGGCCGCCACCGCGGCCGCAGCGGGACAGCGCACTGTTCCCCGAGTGGGGTGGACCCAGCGTGTCGCCACCAGGAGTTCGCCACGCCTGACATCAAAGGCCGTTAAAGCGCCGCGCTGCACCGACCTGTTCAACGTCCTATCACTCCTTCGCCACTCTATTCACTCCAGACTCCATCACCGAGACAATTGGAGGAATTTACTGAGAGGTTATTCCCCGCAGCCGCGCACGCTAACGTGCAACGTGCAGGCACTTGTTAAGTGCGCCCTGTTGTTAATACTCCAGCAGCACTTTGGAGTTGGGTGTAGATCTTCTGAGGGTGCTTCGTTGGGGTGACTCGCAGAGGTTCGGGATGTGGCTGGTCGTGTCGGCTTCCACCGTCGCCGAGGTCGAGCCCGCCGTAAGGGGTGAGGGTGCTGAGCGAGGGTGGGTGTGGTGTGCCGTCGTTGATGGAGGCGTTGGAGGCCAGGCGGGCCGAGGTGCCGGGTCAGGCCGAGCGGCTGTGTGAGCAGGTCGCTGGTCTGTCCGAGGAGTTGTCACGGGCCGAGAGTGATTCATCCGGTTGGCGTGCCGGCCAGCGCGCGGGCAGTCCCAAGGCCGCCGGCTCAACCGACAATGCCGTCCTTGGGTTTGGCAACTCGGCTCCGTGTGGTGCCCGTTGCCATAACGTGGGCCCATGGCGCTGCATCACCACAGTGACAGTCCGTGGCGGGTGAGGGTGGACGACGGGGACGGCACCCCCTGTGGCGCCGGTGTGCTGCTCGACGACCGCCATGTGCTCACCTGCGCGCATGTCGTGCGGTACGCCGGAGCAGGCCCCGAGGACGCCGCGCCGCATGTGCGGATCAGCAGCGTGGCGTGCCGCCCGGAGTGGACCCGTACCGCCCGCATCGCCCGGGGGACATGGGTGCACGAGAGGGGCACGCAGCGCGGTGACGTGGCGCTGCTCGAACTCGACGAGCCGGCCGGGTGCGGCACCCGGACGACGCTGTGGAAGGTGCCCATCTCCGGAGGCGCGGTGCGCGTGTACGGCTTCCCCCGGGCCGAGCCGTTCGGGATGGGCACGGACGCACAGCTCGCCGGGTCCGGGGGCAGGCAGGGCGAGTGGGGACTGCTGAAGCGGGTACGGCTGGGCGATCCGTGGATCGAGCGGGGGTATTCGGGCGCGGGGGTGATGGCGCTCGGCGGCGAGTTCGACGGACGTGTCATCGGCATCGTCGTGGCCGACTTCGTGGACGGTGACACGAAGGCGGCCTGGATGCTTCCCACCGAGACGGTGCTGACCTACCTGCCGCGGATCGAGGAGCTGGGGTTCGCCGAGGGCGACCCCACCGACCGGCTGGGCCCGTCGCACGACGAACCGGCCGGGGACGTGCTCGGCGACCCGTTGCGGCTCGCTCTGACGCAGGAGCTGACCCGGCTGCTCGACGGCGGGTGGTCGGGCACCGTCGTCGTCGGCACCGGCGGCACGACAGCGGTAGGCGACTCCTGGCTCGTCCGCCTCGTCCGCACGTCGGACCCGGCGGCCAGGGCCACCGTCTCCGACGCCGAACTCACCGGCACGCCCGGCAATACGGTCCTCGGTCTGGGTGCCATCGACGCAGCCTACGACGCACGCGGCAGATCGGCCGCGGACGTGTGCGGCTACCTCGCCCGCCGGTTCGGGCTCCCGGGCGGGGACGCCCGCTCGGTGGCGTGGCAGCTGCTGCGCCGCAGACCGCCGGCCTGCCTGGTGATCGGCGGCGTGGACCGGGCCCGGGACCCGCAGGTTCTCGCACGGGACCTGCTCCGGCCGCTGGCCGAACGGGCCCGGTCGCGGGGCCTGCAGCTGGTTCTGGGCTTCGAGGGCGTGCCCCCGGAGGATCTCACCCGTGACGTCTCCCTCGACCCGGAGCCGATCCGCGGATCCGCCGTCGCAGGCGTCACCGCCACCGTCGTCCAGCAGGCGCTCGGCCAGCTCGCGGCCGAGGAGGACTCCGCGGACGCACTGGAACGGGAGTGGGGCGTTCGGTTCTTCGCCGCGCCGAGGATGCCGCCGCGAGCAGCGCCCCGTCTGCGGGTGCGACTGGCAGTCGCGCGGGCGACGGAGCCCGGTCCGGAGCTCACCGCGGTCCACGACCGGGCCATCGCGGCCCGCGCCGCCGTCGCCGGCTTCGACCGTGATCTGCGCCGGCTGGTGGGAGCCCACCAGGACCTCCGCACGACCCTGGAACTGCATCGCGTACGGGCCTCCCGGTACTTCGGCGAAGAGGACCGCCGGCTCGCCGAGCTCCATGCCCCCGCAGCCCGCGCGCTGCACACCGTGCCGATCGATCTGACGGCCGCGCGCCGCTTGGTGGGACGGTACGTCGACGAGGTCAATCGCCGTATCGAGGAGGAGTGACGGTGCACATGTGCAACCGGCCGGACTGCGGCCGTGGAGAGATCGACGGGCAGAACTTCTGCGGCGCGTGCGACCGGGAGCCGCTGGCCCAGGACCACGCCACCGCGGCGGTTGCCGTACCGCAGCCGGTTCGGGGCGTCGGCATCGGCGTGACGTCCGTACGGCCGGACCCCTGGTACGGCCTCGGCCTCGTCGACTCCGCCCCCGGCCCCAGCCCCGGCCCCGACGCACCGGACCTGCCGCCGCCGTCGGCGGACCCCCTCGCCGAGGAACACCGCTACTGCGCCGCCTGCGGGCAGCCGGTCGGCCGCGGCCGCGACGGCGCACCGGGCCGCACGGAGGGGTACTGCGCGGCGTGCGGCCACTGGTTCGACTTCGCACGGCCCCACGGCCTCACCATCGCCGACCGCTACGACGTCGAAGGCGTCCTCGGCTCGGGGGCGTTCGGCGCCGCCTACCTCGCCCACGACCGCAATCTCGCCACCCACGTCGTCCTCAAGGCCCTCAACCGGTCCGTCGCCAAGACCGCCCTGCACGAACGGGACGTCCTGATCGGGCTCCGGCACGACAGCATCGTGCGCATCCTGGGCTTCGAGGACGAGGGACCGCACCTCGTCCTGGAGTACGTCCCGGGTGTCCCTTTGGCGGCCGTTGACGGAGACCGGCCGGAGACTCTGCTCGCGCACGGCGTCCGCATCCTCCAGGCGCTCGACTACCTTCACGCCCGGGGCCTGCTGCACTGCGACGTCAAACCGCTGAACATCGTGCGCTTCCGGGAACAGAGCCCGTCGGGCGCGCAGGACCGGGTGCGGCTCATCGACTTCGGCGCGGTCCGCCGTCAGCGGGAAGAGGGCCCGATCGTGGCGTACACCACGGCGTACGCACCGCCGCCGGGCGACCCCGAACGCCTCTGCCCGACGCCGGGCTTCGACCTCTACTGCCTGGGCGTGACCCTGTTGGAGGTGTGCCGCGCCCGCTGGACGGACCGCTCGGCGCCGGGCATCGACTCGCTGAATCTGCTGCTGGAGCGGGCCACAGACACCGAGCGGCCCTGGCGGCGGTTCGTGTCGGCGCGGCAGTTCGGCGAACAGCTCAGCGGGGTCATCCGGCAAGTCGTGGCGGCGCCTCCGGCATCTCGTCAGGTGGCACGCCCGTCCGCCCTGTTCGGCTCGATGACCGAGCCGCTGCACGGTGGGCTCGGGGCGGCACGGCCGATGGACCACTGGGTCCGGGCGCGGCCCGGCGAGGACGCGACGCTGACCATGCAGGCGCCGTTCGCGTCGCCCCCGCCCGGCGACATCATCGATGCGCTCCCGGCCCCGCTGTCCGATCCGGACGCCCCGGACGTGGCGGGCTCGACGAGGCGCGCCCTGGCCGAGAGCCGGAGCGCCCTGCGCAAACGCTCCCCGGACTTCGCGGAGCGGGCGCTGGCGGCGGCGGGGCTGCCGGACTGGCACTGGCTGCATGCCTGGTACTCCGGCCTGATCGCACTGGCCCGCGAGGACGCGCGGTCGGCCACGTCGGCCTTCACCACCGTGCGCACGTCCGTTCCCGGCGAGTTGGTACCGCAGCTCGCCCTCGGCCTGTGCGCCGAGCTGCAGGGGGACCTCGCCGCCGCCCGCTCGCACTACGGCGCGGTCTTCGACACAACCCCCGCGCTCGGAGCGGCCGGCTTTGGGCTGGCCCGGATCCATCTGCTGGCCGGCGAGCGGACGAGGGCGGTGGGCACCGCCGTACGGCTGGCGCAGGAGTTCCGCTACGAACGGGAGGCGCAGGTGGCGGCCGTGCGCCTCAGCGTCATGCCCCTGGGCGGGCCGGCCCACCCGGCACCGACGGTCGACGACCGGGAGCGTGCCGAGGCGGGCCTGGCGGACCTCGACGTGGACCGGGCCGCGGAGGCGGCACTGCGCGCCGAGATCCGGTACGCGGACTTCCTGCACGACCGGGACCGTGAGCGGTTGTCGTACGCAATCCGCGAGCTGGGCCCGCACGCGTCCACCGAACCCGAGTACGTCGCACTGGTGGATCTGGCGAACCGGCTGCGCCCCCCGCTCCGGTGGAGACGGGCGGGGCGACGCGGAGGAACGGGTCGTTCCCGCCGCGGAGGAGCCGCCGGAACGCTAAGCTCTCGATACGCTGAGTAGACTATTCATCACAATCCGACAGTGATGCGCGGCAACGCAATCGGGGGGTGCTGGTGGGGGACAAGCCATTCTGGGGACTCAGGTTTGCGTTGGAGGTGGACGCAGTCCCGGAACTCACCTACGACGAGCAACGCGCGGACGCCCTCGTCACCGTCACGGGACGCTCCACCACAGACGCGTCCCATGACGTACCGGGGGCCGAAGTCCTGATCATGGACCGGTCGTTGTCCATGAACGGCGGCAAGCTGGACGAGGCGAAGCGCGCGATGTGCGCGGCCATCGACACCCTGCGGGACGGCACGTATCTGGGCATCGTCGCGGGCAACCACAAGGCCGACGTGATCTTCCCCGCCGACGGCGGCCTGGCCCGGGTCGACGCCACGGCGCGGGAGGACGCCAAGCTGCGAGTCATCGGCCAACCGGCCGAGGGCGGCACGGCGATGGGCCAGTGGCTGACGTGCGCCCGAGAGCTGTTCGCTTCGGCGGCCCCTGGTGCGGTGCGCCACGCCGTGCTCTACACGGACGGCAAGGACGAGCACGAGACCGAGGGCGAACTCGCCGAGATCCTCACGAGCTGCGTGGACCGTTTCGTCTGCGACGCACGCGGACTGGGCGACGACTGGCACTACGCCGAACTGCTGCGCATCACCGAGGCGCTGCACGGCACCGCCGAGGCGGTCCTCACCATCACCGACCTCACCGAGGACTTCAGCCGTCTCATGCGTCAGGCGCAGCGCATCCTCGTGCCCCGCGTCTATCTGGGCCTGCGGCTCAATCACCGGTTCCAGCTCGCCTTCGTCCGCCAGACACGCCCGGTCGAGGCCGAACTGACAGTCCGTCCGCACGGCGACGAGATCCACGTCCCACTGGGCTCCTGGTCCCCGGAAACCCGGCAGTACCAGGTATCCCTCCACTTCGACCCGCACACCCTCACTCCCGACGAGAAGCTGCGTGCCGCCCGCATCACCCTGCACGCCGAAAGACCCGACGGCACGCGCCTGCCATGCTCCGATGCGGCGGCCATGGTCGTACGGCGTCTCTCGACACCCGGCTTCGGTATCCCCCGCTCGGCCAACCTCACCCGGGTCGAGAACGAACGCGAACTCGGCATGGCGATGCGCGCCTGCGCCGACGCACATCTGCGCGGCGACCTGCCCCGCGCCGACGACGAACTGCGCCTCGCGACCGGCCTCGCGGAGGACCTCCAGGATCTCCCGCGCCTCCAACTGCTGCGCACCGTGGCGGCCACCGGACCCGACGGCCGGCTGCGGGTGCGGCGCGATGTCTCCCGGGCGCAGATCCAGAAGATCGGGGTCGACTCCACGAAGACGGCGGGGCCGCCTGTGGAGGCGGCCGAACGCCCGGTGGGCAACGGCCCCTCGCAGGCACGCGTCTGCCCCCGGTGCAGTACGGCGGCGGTGTCCGTCGCAGCGAAGTACTGCGAGGAGTGCCGGTATCGGTTCGAGGAGTCAGGGGCCAACGACGGCCCAGTGGATGCCCGGTGAGCGGAGTGTGGAGGTCCTTGCCGGCCCGGCTCAGGGCGGCTCACCCCGTCGTGGTGCTGCGGTGGCTCAGGACGGGTGTGCTGGTGACGGTGGCCATGACGGCGCTGCTGTACGTGGTGGTGTCGACGCAGGCGGGGAACCAGGTGGCCGCAGCCGAGCGCACGGACGCGGCCATCAAAGACATATTTGACGCACAGGTCGCGGCCGGGAAGGCGGACGATGCGCTCAAGGGCGTAGCCGAGACCCAGGCGGAGGACCTGATCGGCACCAGCGTGCAGTTCACCAACGCCACCGCTCGCGTGAGCAGCCTGCTCACCTCGGCGACCGAGGGCAATGCCGCAGGACGGCTGGGGCTGAGCCACATCCAGTTCGTCCAAGGGCAGTTGACCACCTGTGTGCAACGTGCCAACAGGGCGGTGCGCGACGAGTCCGGCATGGACGTGGCACGCCAGGAGCTGAACCGGGAGCGGGAGAAGGCCGGTGACAACGACAACGTGACGTTCACGGGCGGCCTGATGGCATCACTCGAAGATCTGGAGGAACTTCAGCAGCAGGCCGTAGACGAGCAGCGTGCGTCACACTGGCTGAACCCTGTCCTTTTCTGGCCCCTGCTCATCGGTCCAGCGGTCGTCATGCTGGTACTCGTGTGGGCGAGCGGTCGCATCATCGCCCGGCACTACCGCCAGTACCCCAGCCCGGCCCTCGCCCTCGCATGGCTGGCTACCGCGGTGGTCGGCATCGCCACCGGCGTTCTGTGCTCGCTCGACCGGGCGCCGGACGCCGCCATGGCGGTCATGCTGCCCCTGCTCGCCGCGGCCGGCGCCCTCGCCTATCTCGCCTATCGTCCCCGGCTCGCCGAGTACAGATTCCCACGCTCATGAGAAGAACGACAGCCGCCCTCGTGCGCTGCATCCTTGTCCTCACACTGCTCCTGGCGGCGGCCGGGTGCGATGCGCCGGTCCGACGGGTGACGATCATGGTGCCCTGGTCCGGCAACGAGTTCCAGGCGTTCTACGCGGTCATCCAGAAGTTCGAGAACGACCGCCACGTCAAGGTCGACGTGCAGGTCAGCCGAGATCTCACCCAGCAGCTCGACGCGGCGGTCGGCGCGAACGCGCCTCCGGACCTGGCGGTGCTGTCGAGCGTCGCCGCGGTGCACTTCTACGCGGGCAAGCACCTCAGAGCCCTGGACATCGACACGAGCTCGTTCGTCCAGCCGTTCCGCGGGCTGGGCATGAAGGGGGAGAAGGTCTACGCGGTCCCCGTCAAGGCCGACATCAAGAGCCTCGTCTGGCACGGCCCCGGCATCGCCGGGCCACTGCCGAAGGGCTGGTCCGGCTTCCGGGACCGTCCCGAGCGGTGGTGTCTGGGCCTGGAGTCCGGCCCGACCTCCGGCTGGCCCGGTGCCGACTGGATCGCGGACATCCTGCTGGCCGACAAACAGGGCGTCCGCAAGTACAAGGACTGGCTCTCCGGCGATACGAAATGGAAGTCGCTTTCGGTGCAGAACGCGTGGAAAACCTGGCGGGGCCTGGTGGAGGAGAGCCTCGTCGGTGCCTCCAAGCTCCCGTTCCTCAAGGCCACCGGCGGCATGATGAGGCCTTCTCCGACGTGTTCCCTCAGCCACGGTGCACTGTCCGCGATGGCCTTCGAACAGGACGATGTGAAAGCCGGCAGATACCGGCATGTGGAGCCCTTGCAGAACGCGCTCCAGGTCTCCGCGGACTACATCGGCAAGTTCACGAAGGACGACGACCCGAACAACGCGAGCGCCGATCAGCTGATCTCATACCTCGCGAGCGAGAAGGCCCAGCAGGCCTGGGTCGATGCGTCCACGAGCTACGCGCTGTCCGCCCGCAAGGACGTGACGGACTATGCGAACAGCAACACGCAGCAGGAACTTGCCGAGATCCTCCGCTCGGACGCCACCCTCTGTTTCACGGCTGCCGACGCGATGGACCCGGATGTATCGGCCGCCTTCTACCGCGCCGTCCTGGACTACGCGCAGGGCGACGTGAAGGACCCGGAGGAGCTGCTGAATTCCCTCGACAACGTGCAGTCAAAGATGGGCCATTCACCCCAGTCCCTGACCGCGAAACTCTGCGCCACCCCGACCTGACCCCATCACCCCGCCCCGACGTCTCTGTCCAGGAGCCCCCATGCCGGACGCAATCCAGTTCACCCTCTCCGACGGCACGGTCGTCCTCGTCGCCCCGCCGGCCCGAGCCGGCACCGGCGCCGTCGGACTCGGCACACGTCTGGAGAGTGCGGCGACATCACTGCGCGAGGCACTCGCGCCGGTCACCGCAGCCGCGTCCGAGGTGATCGGTGGCTTCCGGTCCCTGGCCGAGCGGCCCGACGAGGTGGAGGTCACCTTCGGAGTCGTGCTGGACGGCAAGCTGGGCGCCGTCCTGGCCAGCGCAAACGCCGGTGCCCATCTCGACGTCGCCCTTCGCTGGAGCGGCGGGGGCGCCACGCCTGCGGCCCCTGGCACCGCGCCCTGACCGCGCGCCGAGAGTGACCTGGTCTCCTTGGCGGATGTGCTGGCCTTCAGGCCGGGGAAGAATCGAAGCTCCCACGGAGCGGGCAGGGGCCGTAGAGCCCAGCCTGGATCAACGTGTCACCCGGTGATTCCGAAGCCGGTGACGGACGGGTGGCTTTGTGCATGTTCACCGACAGCATCTGTCGATGAGTTGGGGAGGCGGTCCGGGGTCGAGGAGCCGGGAGATGTTCGTCAGTTTTGAAGGCAGCAGCCGGTTGCCGTGAGC
The DNA here is from genome assembly GCF_029846775.1 of Streptomyces chengmaiensis. Classification (NCBI taxonomy): domain Bacteria; kingdom Bacillati; phylum Actinomycetota; class Actinomycetes; order Kitasatosporales; family Streptomycetaceae; genus Streptomyces; species Streptomyces chengmaiensis. The sequence goes on along the minus strand of NZ_JARWBG010000019.1, from coordinate 69,139 downwards.
GTCCGGCCGTTGTCAGTGCCTGCTGGCCGGATCGCCGCCATGACACCGTTGCTTCTCACCAACATCGAGCGAGCCGTTCGCAGCAGCTGGAGCGGTCCGGGGTGCCGGTGCGGGGGCTCACGCAGAACGTGGGCGGGCTGCACCAGCGGGCCGGGATGCCGGCCCGCAAGGTGCTGGAACTGCACGGAACGGTGCACGGCGTGGTGTGCACGCGGTGCCATGCCCGCAGTCCGATGGAGGACCCCTCGCCCGGGTCGAGCCGGGCGAGGAGGACCCTCCGTGCCTGGAGTGCGGAGGCATCCTGAAGTCGGCGACCGTGATGTTCGACGAGCGGCTCGACCCGGTCGTCCTGAGTGGGGCGATGGCGATCGCCAAGGCGTGCCAGATTTTCGTCGTCCTCGGCACCAGCCTCCAGGTCCAGCCCGCGGCGGGGCCGGCGGGAGTGGCCGCCGATCACGGTGCATGGCTCGTCGTCGTGACGCTGAGCCGACGCCGTACGACGCCGTCGCCGACGAGGTGATCCTGGAACCGATCGGCTCCGCACTGCCGAAGCTGCTGAGCGGCCTGGGTGGTCGGCGCTGACGGCCGACGGGTGCCGGGCCGGCGTCGGCCGGCGGACTCCGCGCCGGCCGGCTCGGCGGTGAGCGAGACCGCCCGTACCTGCCGGGGCAGGTACGGGCGGTCTCGCTCGTGAACTCTTGCTGGTGACGTCACCTCACACGGAGCGGCGCCGCCGTTTGGCGAGGAGGAGCACCGCACCGGCGAGCATGAGCGCCCCGCCGATCATGGCTGGCCACAGGGTCGTGCCGGTCTCGGCCAGGTCACCCGCGACCGTCTGCGTTTCGGTCTGCGGCTCCGTGGACGGAGCACCCCCACCGGCGGGCGAAGCGACCGGCGAGGCTTCGGGGTCGGCCGCACCGGTGACCTGGCTGTCGTCCGAGCCGTTCCGGGATGCCTCTGTGGGCTCTTCCCCCTGGTCGGCCGAGGAGGGAGCCTCGTCCTGGTACTCGGCCGAGGAGGGAGCCTTGTCCTTCTGCTCGGCCGAGGAGGGCGCCTCGTCCTGGTGCTCGGCCGAGGAGGGAGCCTCGTCCTGGTGCTCGGCCGACAAGGGCGCCTCGTCCTGGTACTCGGCCGACAAGGGCGCCTCGTCCTGGTACTCGGCCGGGGAGGGCGTGCTGTCCTTCTGCTCGGCCGACAAGGGCGCCTTGTCCACCTCTCCGGCCGGGGAGGACGCCTTGTCCGCCTCGGGCGCCGCGCTGTGGTCCGTGGTCGGGCCCTCGCGCGCCGGTTCGGCCGCCCGCGTGCTGGGCGTTGCCTGCGGCGGGTTCATGTTTCCGGAGGTGTCGTGGTTCATGCCGCCCTTGCCGTTCCCGGACCCGGCGCCCGCGTCAACGGTCGCCGTGGGCTTGTCCTGTGGCTGTTCCGCGGCTCCGGTGCCGCACTGCCGACCGCCGTTGATGCAGTCGACCACCTTGTTCATCAGGTTGCCGTCCATGACGCTGATGAAGTCGTCGTGGTCGGTGATCGCCTTGTGCAACTCGGTCTGGAACCCGTCGACCGCGAACGGGTTCTTCACCTGGCCGTTCTCGATGGTCGGCGTCGGAACGTCGTACACCAGCCGCATCGTCAGCTGCGGAATCGCCTTGAAGCCGTTCTGGCAGTTGCCCTCGGCGTCGGCGAAGGCGACGTGCGAGCGGTGGTTGGCGCTGTCGATGTTCCGGCCGTCCCAGCAGCTCTGGAAGGCGAACGAGCGGACCACGCCGCTGCCCTGGGGACACAGCGGGTACTTGTCCGTGAGCTGGACCTTGTCCTCGAACCCGGTGCAGCTCCAGTGCGCGTTGGCATTCGCCGTGCCGTTGCTGAAGGCCTTGGCGTCACCGGTGATGATGCGCAGGAACTTCGGCATCGCGACGACCTTGCTCGTCGGGCTGCCCACGTACGTGATCTCGGCCGTCCTCGCCTTGAGGATCCTGCCCGCGTTGCCCTCCGCGCCGCCGCCGAGCTTGTTGTCGTCGAACTCCTTGGTGCCGTCCTGCAGACGCAGGACCGGCCAGTAGTAGGCCGACTTGTCGCCCTTCTCCGAGCAGGTGGTGGCGGCGTTGGCCAGGTCCTGGTCCTTGGAGAAGGCGTTGACGTCCTGGTTGCCCACATAGTCGTGCGTGTGGCGCGCGCCGTTGTTCACACCGGGGGCCACGATCAGGTTGTCGGTGTTGAAGTTGTTGTTCTCGTTGACACCGCAGGAGACGCTGAACGTGCCGGTCGAGGCACTGCCGTTGGCCCGCGGCGCCGACTGGACGTTGGGCTGGACCTTGGTGATGTCCACGAAGTCGTCCGCCACCGGACCGTTGCCGACCTGACCGCCGATGTTCGGCTGCCCGCCGTTGTCGTTCTGCCCCTGCTCACCGCCGGGCTGCTGGTCGCCGTTGTTCTGGCCGGCATCGGCCTGCACCTGGTCGGCGGCCACCGCGGTGCAGTTCGCGAGTTCCTTCAGCGAGTCGTCGAAGGTACCGCCGACACGCTCGATGCCCATCCGTATCCTGTCGATCACCGCCGTCCGCTTGTCCTTCAGCGGACCGAGGATCGCGTTCTGCACGAACGACGTGTCACCCGCCTGCGCCTTGCGCGTGGACGTCAGCCTCGCATAGGCCTCGTTGACCTGCTTGTCGAGGTTCGCCAGCTCCATGTCGACGCCGGCCCGCGCCTTGTCCGGCACGTCCGCCAACTGCTGCCCGACATCAGGGCACTTGATGGTCGCGATCTGGGCGGCAGCAGACTTCGTCCGGTTCTGCCCGGAGTCGTTGGACTCGTGCGCCGAGGCGTAGAAGTTCGCCGCTACCAGCCCCCCTCCGCCCATGATCAGCGCGACCGATGCGAAGGTCGCGCGCCGTGCGCCTGTAGGGCGTCTGCGTGCGTTGCGTCTCACGAAAGTACTCCTACGCGTCGTGCTGCCCGGGAATGACGGTCAAAGTGAAGACCTTCCATCTCCTACGCAGACGACCCCGGCTGCATTCAAACACCCCACGAATTCGCAGCAGTTTCGTTGCTCGCTGCAGGACGGGGGCGCACCGCGGTGCGGGTGGGAGCAGGGGAAAAGGGGCGGGCCGACCGGTGGCGCCCGCGGCGGCAAACCCGGCGTCCCGCCCGCCCACGACGTGTGACTCCGTGGTTCCCACCCCCGCGGCCCCATCGCCCCTGGCGGTGGGGTGCGCGGCGGAGCGACTCGTGACGTACGCCTGCCACAGGGGTGGTCCGGAGACCCGCCACGCCCGCGGCGGATGCGATCAGGGGTGACGGCGTGGGCCTCGTCGGGCGCCGCCCGATCGGTGCCGAGAGCCCCGCCTTCAGGTGTTCTCTACTCCTGGGTCACTCATGTCCCCGGTGTAGTGCGTGGTGTCGGGTAGCCGACAGGCCTGCCCGGGCTGCTGTTCCCGCGACAGTCGCCCCGTGTCACCCCGGTTGCGGAGCTGGGGGGAGCAGCCCGTCTCACCCCCATGCCGCGCGCGTGGCTTCTGCGGCGCAGTAATGTTCAGCTGTCGATGCCGGCTACCCGGCAGGTGAGTGAACCGGCAGGATGCTGAGCTTGCTCTCCATGGGCTTCGCTGACGACGCCTTCGTCGCGGCGCGATGAAGGTCGCCCGATGGCGTGCGACTGAACTTCGGGGTTGTGCTTGCGCGGAGTTCGTCGGCGAAGGCTTCCGCGCCACCCTTTCCTCTCTCCCGCGGCGGCGGACGACTGCAGCGGCTCGCGGCTCCCTTCGCAGCACGCCCGTCCGGGACCGACTCGGGAACCTCCGTGGACGACAGGCCTACGGGACCACTCCTTTAGGCTCCGCCCGTGGACCCTGTCACCCTCGCCTGCGCTGTCGTGCCCCTCACCGCCTTGCTGTACGCGCTGCACGGCCTGCGCCGCCGACGCGGCCGGGCAGATGCCGAGCGCCGCGCCGCCGCGCTCGCCACCGACCCCTACCGTGCGGCCGCCGGCCGCCGCTGGGCCGAGGACGACACACAGGCCGCCGCAGCCCGGCTTCTGCTCGACGGGCTCGCCACCGTCAACCACCGAGGCAACCTGAGCCTCACCCGGTCCGGCGCGGACCCCGCGCGCACCGCGGGACACCCGCTGCCGGATGCCCTGCTTGCCGCGCTGCGCCGCCGCACCGTGCCCGCCACTCTCGGCAGAATCGAACTCGGCGACACGGCCTTCCGTGCCGCCAGGCAGGATTTCCACGCGGCGTGGAGAGCCGACCTTCCTCGATCGCGCCCGGACAGCGGCTGCTTCACCGCCGCCGGGGCGCTGCTGCTAATCGGGGAGACGGCGTTCACCGTCACTGCGCTGCTCGACACCGCACCTCGCGGCCCGTTCCAGTGGGTTGCGGCCGCCGCCACCGGCCTCGCCCTGCTCCTGCAGCTCACCTGGCTCAACCGGTACGGCCGCAAGGACCCTCCGGTCGCCGGAAACGCATCATCCCCTGCCGAAAGGCCGGCCCTGCACCCGGCACTTGTCGAACTGGCCTCGCGGGACCCTCGGAGCCGGGACCGGCTGGGAGCCGGCAGGCGCCGGACCCGCGGTCGGCGGTCGCACAGCCGCGGAACCCGTTCAAGCCCGGGCACCTGACCCAGGGTCTTCGAAGTCGGGAAGTGGCTGGGGGCTTCTGGTATCGAAGAAGCGCGCCGTGGTGAAGCAGCAGATGGAACAGTTCGGCACCTACTGCAACACCTACGTCTCGCAGGAGGACTGGTGACTTGAGGGCGCGTGGTCACGGGGTGGAATGAGCGAGCCGGATTCCTCCGGGGCCAGAGGGGAGGGATCCGGCTCGTTACCCTCGACGGCGGCGCGGGACGGCGTCGGAGCCGCCCTCGCGGCGTGCGGTGTCGCGCGGCGCAGCACGATCTTGGCGCGTAGCGCGAGGAACTGCGCAGTCCTCGCCCGCTTGGCCCAGCGCGTCAACTGCACACGCTCGGCCTCGGTCAAGACCAGTTCCGCCTTGCGCCGACCCGGCCGCGGTTCGTCCGCCAGGCCTGCCAGCCGGCCAGCCGCGAACCGGGAGCGCCACTTGCGCACCGTCGCCACGTTCACGCCCAACGCGACGGCGACCTGACTACTTGACGCACCGTCCGCGCAGGCCAGGATGATCTGCGCGCGCTCGGCCGGCCGGACCCCTGCTCTGCCTGCGCCCGGCGCGACAACTCGACACGCTCCTCCTCGGAGAGCACGATCTCGACAGCCCGCGGGCCTCGATGCGATATGAAAACAGCATACGGACTTACACCTGAAACTGCAGGCGCAGGACACTAGCTGGTCACACAGGGTGGGTCGTACGGCAGTTGGGGAACGTATCGGCTCCATTGCTGCCGGCTCAGGGCGCCGGAGCTTCCGGCGCAGATACGGCTGATGGCGGGCTCGACGTTCAGGTCCCAGAGCGTGGCCACGCCGTCGTCGGTGGTGGCGGCCAGGGTGTGACCGTCCGGGCTGAACGCCAGAACGGCGACGAATCCGGTCTCCACGGTCAGCGGTCGGCCGATGGGGGTGGGGTGGTCGGGATCGGTGACGTTCCACAGGTTGATGGTGCCGTTGTCGGTGTGGCCGGCCGCTGCGAGGGTGCGCCCGTCCGGGCTGAACGCCACCGACCACAGGCTGCCGCCGGGTACGGTCAGGGGACTGCCCCTGCGCGTGAGGTGGTTGGGGTCGGTGGCGTTCCACAGGGTGATGGTGCCGCGGCTGTTCCCGGTGGCGAGTGTGCGGCCGTCGGGGCTGAACGCCACCCAGGTGCTGGTGCCGGTGGGCTGTTCGATCTGCTCCCCGACGCGGACCCCGGGGTCTGTCGTACTCCACAGACCGACGGTGCCATTGCTGCCGTCGCCACCGGCCGCCAGCATCGTGCCGTCGCGGCTGAACGCCAGGGATGCGACGGACGATGTGTCGGAATTGGAGATGTCGGACTGGGCGGCGGGGTTAGCCGGGTCGCTGACGTCCCACAGGGCGATTCTGCCATGCTCGTCGTCGCCGGCCGCGGCCAGGGTGTCGCCGTCGGGGCTGAACGCCAGGGAGAAGATGAGCCCGTTCGCCCCGGTGAGGGTCTCACGGAGGCGAACGGGATGGTTGGGGTCGGAGGTGTTCCACAACGTGACGGTGCCGCCGCTGTCGCCTGCGGCCAGGGTGCGCCCGTCCGGGCTGAACGCCACGGCGTTGACCGGGTCCTCGGGGCCAGTGAGCGGATCACCGCGGGGAATGGGGTGGTTGGGGTCTGCGGTGTTCCACAGCGAGACGGTCTTGTTCTGGTTTCCGGTGGCCAGGGTGCGTCCGTCGGGACTGAACGCCACGGATGCCACATTGCCGCCGGCGCCGATGATCCGGGTCGGCGGCAGATTCCACAGATCGACGTTGCCGTCGCTGTTCCCGGCGGCGAGGGTGCGGCTGTCCGGGCTGAACACCACGTCGGTCACCGCGTCGCCGGGACCGGTCAGCGGCCGGCCCAGGGGGCCGATGGTCTCGGGGTGGGTGACGTTCCACAGATAGATGGCGCGGTCGGCGCTGCCGGCGGCCAGGGTGTGACCGTCCGGGCTGAACGCCACCGACATGACGGGCTGCGCGGGACCCGTCAGCGGCTTGCCCAGGGGGGCGGGGTGGCCGGGGTCCGCGACCTTCCACAGGTGGACCTTGCTGTCGCTGGATCCGGCGGCCAGGGTGCCGCTGTCGGGGCTGAACGCCAGGGAGTGGACGGGACGCCCGGCCTTCAGGGAGCGGCCGCGGGCGGGGTGGGCCGGGTCGGTGGTATTCCACAGGCGGATGGTGCCGGCGTCGTCGTCGCATGCGGCGGCCAGGGTTTGCCCGGTCGGGCTGAACGCGATGCTATGGGAGAAAATGTCGGGACAGTCGAGGTTCAGGGGTGCTCCCGCAGGGTTGACGTCGTCGGGGCGGGTCACGTTCCACAGGCTGACGAGTCCGGCGTGCCATCCGGCGGCCAGGGTACGGCCGTCGGGACTGAACGCCAGCGATTCGATGGAGGTCACGGCGTCCAAGCCCTGAATGGCGGGACTCTTCAGCCGACCGAGCAGGACCGGGTGGCTGGGGCTGGTCAGGCTCCACAGGTCGACGAATCCGCCAGAACCGGCGACGCCGTTGCGGCTGGTGTGGCCGCCGACGGCCAGCACCCGGCCGTCCGGGCTGAACGCGAGCGACAGGATCGAGTTGACGGAACGGTCCACGGGCACGGGTTTGCCCAGCGCCACCGGACGGCTGGGATCGGAGACGTCCCACAGCCGGACGAGCCTCTGGCGAACGTTCCCGGCGGCCAGTATGTGCCCGTCGGGGCTGTAGGCCACGGTGTACACCGCGCCGCGCGGGCCGGGAAGCCGGGTGGCCAGCGGTGTGTTCTCGGTCGTGATGAGCCGGGATGCCGCCTCCGGGGTCGGGTCCATGCGGTAGGCGGTCAGCGCGAGTTGAGCGGACAGCGAGGGATCAGTCGGCGCAAGTTGCACGGACGCGGAGGTGACGGCGGCGTTGATGGCCTGGTTACGGGCTCGCAGGGCCTCGGTGGCGGCGGCCCGGGCCTGGGACTCCTGCCGGAAGGCGAACACCGCGGCCAGCGAGGCGACCACGGCCAGGACGGTGATGGCGGCGACCGCGGCGCGCCTGAGCCGTTGCCCGCGCCGCTGGTGGTGGCGGGCGGCTGCCAGGAATGCCCGGGCCGCACCGCTGAGTTCCGGCCCGTGCGTTTCGGCCCAGGCGAGAGCGGCCTCCAAGCGGTTGCCACGGTACAGCGCGGCTGCCTCCCGGCCGGCCTGTTCCCAGAGCGCGGCCGCCTCCTCCAGATCCTGTCGTACGAGGTTCCCGTTGCGGTCGTGCTCGATCCAGTCCCTCAGCCGGGGCCAGGCGCGGATGAGCACCTCATGTGTCATCACCACCGTGTCGTCCTGGTCCCGGGTCAGCAGCCGGCCACGGGTGAAGTCGTTCAGAACTCTTTCGGCCGCTTCCCGGTCCGGCGCGTGACGCAGCAACTCGTCGTACCGGACGCGGCGTCGGCTGTCGTCGGCGTCGCGCCCCACGATGACGAGCCGCAGGAACACCCACCGTGCGGCCTCGCGGCAGGGCGGCGGCAGGGTGTCGTAGAGCCGGTTCGCCGTGGTGGCGATGGCGCCCTGAATGCCGCCGGTGACGCGGTATCCGTCCACGGTGAGCGTGTGGCCGTGGCGCTGCTGCCAGGTGGCCCGCAGCGCGTGTGCGAGCAGCGGCAGCCGGCCCGTGGTGCTCGTACCGACCGGCCCCCCGACCGCGCCCAGGTCCGCCAGCAGCACCTCTACCAGGCCGTCTTCGACGTCAAGTCCCACGTTGTCGGCCGGACGGCGGATCGCCTCCTTGAGTTCGTCCTCCATCATCGGCTCCAGCAGGACCGGTCCGGCTTGGAGCGCCGCCCGGAGCTGCGGATGGGCCGTGCACGCGGCGTAGAAGTCCGCGCGCACTCCCAGCACCACGACCGCACCGCCCGCGGGCCGGGCCAGACGGTCCAGTACGTCGATGAACCACTGCCGTTCGGTCTCGTCGCCGCAGGCCGTGAAGACCTCCTCGAACTGGTCGACCACGACGACCAGGCCCGCGGAGAGGGACTCCCGGGTGGGTGCCGGATCGCCGGCTCCGGTGATCTCGCGCAGCTCGGCAAGGCACTGTGCGGGATCGGCCCACCACTTCGGCGCCGTGCGCCGGGCGGTCTCGGCGTCCAGCCCGGCGGCGGCCGCCAGTGCCAGGGCCGGGGACGCCGTCGGGGTCAGCAGCAGCCGGGGCCAGGTGCTCGAACCCGCCACCGGAAGCCGTCCGTCGTCCAGGGCCGGCAGCACTCCGGCCGCGAGCAGGGACGACTTCCCGGCCCCCGAGGGGCCGATCAGCACCAGCGGGCCGCCCTCATGCATCCGGGCGTCCATCCGCTCGCACACCAGGTGAACCATGCGCTCACGGCCGTAGAACCACTGCTTGTGCAGCGCGCCGAACGGGGCCAAGCCCGGGTACGGGCATGGCACTTGGGCGGCACCGGGGCCGGGCAGGGTTCTGCGCCCCTCGTCGCCGACGCGAATGTGCATGTCGCGGGCGGCTTGGAAGGAGCTGCCACCTCCCGTCACGGTCGCCTCCAGCCGTTTTGGTTGCCAGGGGGGCGGCCCGTCGGGGGGCGTGGCGTCGGTGTCGCGTTCCGTCACGCCTGTCCGCCTCTGGTGACGGTCATGTCCCGGCCGGCCAGGAAGGCGTCGCCGCCGGAGACGTGTGCCTCCAGCGTCATCGAGCCCGTGATCTGCTGTTCCGGGGTTCCGGTAGCGCGCAGTTCCTTGCCGAACAGCGTGCGCAGCTCGTCGACGGCCTCTGGCCGCGTGGCCATCAGCCGGATGATGCGGGCCTGCCACTCGGCGACCAGCAGCTCCTGGAGCTCCTGACCGTCGCCCGTCTGCTGTGTCTGAAGCAACTCGCCGCGCGCATCGGCGAGTTCCTCCTCGATGCGCTCGGGGTGCGCGGACCGCCACAGAGACAGGACCGAGGACTTGACCGCGGCCCAGCCGTCCGTCGCCAGCAGATCGATCAGGCGCGCCGCGGCCGCCGATGCCAGGCCGGCGAGTTCCACACTCGTCTCCACGTCTTCTCCTTGTCCTTTACCGCCCGTGGGCCGCGATCGCGGTCACTGTCAGGTGGGAGGCGATGAACACGTGGTCGCCGCCCACCGTCCAGAGGAACCCCACGTCCGGCTGCCCGCGGTCGCTGTATTTCCACCGGGCCCTGCCGGTGGCCGCGTCGATGGCCCACAGCGTCTTGGCGCCGTCGGTGGCGAAGACGGTGTCGGCCGAACACTGGGTGCTCTTGCCGAGAATCCTGTGGGAGGCCTCGAACATGTTGGACCCGCCGATGTCGTTGGCCCCGTCGAGCGTCGCGATCCACTTGGGAGTGCCGTCGGTGGAGGTCAGGGCGACCAGATCACTACCCACCGGTACGTAGACTGTCGTACCGTCCAAGCTCGAGAACGGGGCTCCGATCTGGACCTGGTCCCCGTTCTTCGCATCGAAGCGCTGATGCCACTTCTCGCCGCCTGTTGCTGCGTCGACGGCGAACAGCGTATTCCCGTTGCCGCCGGCGAACAGGAACAGCCCGGCGGCGTAGCACGTCAGCGGCCAGCCGGTGGTGAAGTAGTACGCGGCGTGCGGGACGGATACGTTCCAGCCGCGGGCGCCTCTCCTGCCTGCGTCGATCATCTGGACACGGCCGGGTTTCTTGCCCGGAACGGCCGAGGTGGCCAGCAGGTGAGAACCGGAGGGCGGCACAAGCACGTTGTTGATGTCAGTGCCCTTGACCCGCCACAGTCCCTTACCGGTCGCGGCGTCGAACGCGCGTATGTAGCCGGTGCTCGGATCTGAGAGTGAGGACGACGTGGAGGGCAGGTTCCCGCACACGTACACAGTGTTCCCGCTGACCGCGACGTATTTTGCAAGATAAATCGGCGCCCTCGTGCCGCCGCCGGGATCGACGTCGGCCATCTTGGTCGCCCACTTCACCTTCCCGCTGGCGGCGTCGAACGCCGCCAGCAAGCCTGACCGACTCGGTGTGTCGCAGAGCAGGTAGAACACTCCGTCCGCGTACGCCGTCGGGTACTTGTTCATGGTCGCGCCGAAGTCGTTGGACGTGTTCAGCTGGGGAAACACGGATTTTCCGGTCGCGGCGTCCAGGAAGGACGTGGCAGTGTCCGTGACCACCATGACCACCTTGTCGGACGCTTCCAGGCAGGTGGGGGCGTGCTTTCCGGCGTCTGACCATGCCTTGGCGGCGTCGGGTCCGGCCAGAACGATCGATTCCGGTCCGTCCGTCGAGGACGGCGACGCAGACGAGGCCGACGTGGATCGCACGCCTGACGGAGAGGCCGGCCGTGCAGTGGACCCGGGCCCGCCGGCCCGGCCGTCGGGTGCCGACGACGAGTCGCCGGAAAAGGCGAGTGCCGCCGCGGCTCCGCCGAGTACAGCCGCGCCCCCGGCCAGACCGATGATCAACTTCCGGCGGCTGACGCCCTTCCCGGCAGCGATCACCGACGGCGGAGGAAACGGGCCCCGGCCGCCGTCCCCGGCGGACACCGATCCCACCTCCGCGGCCGCGGCGGCCATGTCGGCGGTCACCGCCGGCGACAGCCAACTGCCCCCCAGGGCCGGCAGGTCCTGACGCCTCAGGTAGTCGACGAGTTGCTCCGCGGTGGGACGGTCCGGCGGTTCCGGGTACAGGCAGCCGTCGATCACCTCGCGCAGCGACAGGGGGAGGGCACCCGTGTCCGGCTCGCCTCCGGAAGCTGCGAACAGCACGGTCGACCCGAGGTCGAACATGTCGTCCGTCGGTGAGGGTGCCAGACTGCCGGTGGCTCCCACGATCCCCATGGCGGTGATGCGGGGCCCGTCCATGGTCAGCAGCACCGAGTCCGGGCTCACCTCGCCGTGGACCGTCCCAGCCTCGTGGAGTGCGGCCAGCGCCCGGGCGAGGCCGTCGGCGAGCACCCGCAGAGCCGGTTCGGACAGCGGGCCGTGCCGGTCCACCGCCTGCCGGAGCGGCAGTCCGGCGGTGAACTCGGTCGCCAGCCACGGAACCGGTGCGTCGGCGTCGGCATCCACCACCGGTACGAGGAAGGCACCGGACAGCGTCCGTGCCGTCTCGACGGCGGATCGGAACCGGTCCCGGAAACCCGGGTCCGCCGCGAGTTCGGGCCGCACGACCGTGACAGTGACGAGTCGTCCATCGTCCGTGCGGGCCGCGACGACTTCGCCCCCGCCGACCGTGCTCTGCCTTCCGAGCAACGCGTACGGCCCGATCCGATGAGCACCGTCTGCTCCGGGATGATCCATCGTCCGCCCCTCACGCTAGTCTGATCGTCTGATCACGGGCCGCCTGGTAGGCGCTGCCACCGCCGGACACATGGGCCGTCATGGTCACTGACGGCTCCGGATCGGCGGCCGGCGCCCTGCCGTGCCCGCGTTCGTTAGCGGGGTCGGGATCGGTATCGGACAGGAGAGCGGTCACCGCGTCGCCCAAGTGCTCTAGCCCGTCCGGCAGATGGGTCTCCGGAACACGGAGGAACTGCAGGCGCGCCAGCTCCGCGATCTCGGCCGGCAGCGCCGAGGCGTCGGGCAGCATCGTCGCGTCACCCAGAAGGACCGGGACGACGCGGTTTCCCGCCCGCAGAGCTGTCGCGATCTCCAGGCGGACCCAGTCGTGAGCCCGGTCCAGGAGCCGCACACCGTCCTCGCCCCGCGCGTCGAGCCACCCCGGCCCGATCAGTACGCACATGAGCTCGCACTCGGCGGCCTGCCGCCGCAGGATCTCGGCGAAATCGGCCCCGGGCGGTATCGACTGGCCCGACTTGAAGATCTCGTTGGCACCTAAGCGGTCGGACAGCACGCGGTAGACACGGTCTCGCATCCACCGGGAGTCCGGTTTGCGAAAGCTGAGGAAGATGCGCGGCACAATTGCCCCCTGTCTGGCAAGTGTTGACGTCAACGATCGTGCTCACCCTAGGGGCGGAGTACAACGCTCGGCGCCATTCGCCGGGGATTGAATAGCGGCCGCAAGGCTCCGTACGCTGGCCGGTATGGACCCGGCGGAGCGCGCGGCAGAGATAGACTCGGCAGGGAGATCGACCAGCACACGCCTGCCGCCGGGCGACTTCGGCGTCGTCCTGGCCACACTCCGGGCACGCCGGGGGTGGAGCGTGCGCGAGTTCGCCCGGCGCGCGCACGTGTCCGAAGGGCAGATCTGCAATCTGGAAAGCGGGGTGCGCAACCCGACGCCCGCTGTGGCGGCCGCATGCGACGCAGCCTTCGGCACCGGCGGGCAACTCGTCGAGCTGGCCGGGGCCGGCCGCCGCGGCGCCCGGACCGAGGGCATCGTCGAGGCCGGCTCCTTGGTCTCCGGCTACGAGCGGGTCCTATGGGAGCTGAAGGACATCGGCAGATCCACTGGACCGAGGTTCGTCACCGCTTCGATGAAATCGATCACGCGGATCCTGACGGATGCCGGTCCGCACGCCGTTGGCGGGCAGCGTGCCGAGATCTGGCTGCTGGCCTCGAGGTTCGCCGAATACACGGGGTGGATGGCACAAGAGGCGGGAAATCCCGCGGAGGCGTTGCGCTGGACGAATCTCGCGGTCCGCTGGGGCGCGCACGGCGGGGACGAAACAGTGGCCGCGTATGCCCTGGTCCGCAAGGCGTTCATCGCCCAGCACCGCGGTGACACCGATGCGGCGATCGGATTCGCTGACCAGGCGGCCGGGCACCCGGCGGCCAACCCGGTAATCCGCGCGCACGCCGCGCGGCGCGCGGCCCAGGGGCATGCCCGCCGTGGCGATGCGGGGGCCTGCCGGGAGGCACTGGAGCGGTTCAGAAGCCACGCCGCCGAGGTCATCGGCGACCGGACCCCTCACTGGGGCCCGCGCATCGAGAACGGCAACCTTCGGCTCATCGAGGCGTCCTGCATGCTCAGCCTCCGTCGCTTTGAGCTGGCTGCCGAACTTTTCGCCGCCGAGCGCCGGCGCTGGCCGGCCGTCCCGTCGGACAGCAACTCCCAGGCCCGCTTCGCGGTTCGGCAGGCGACATCCCTGGCCGGCGCCGGCCGCCTCGACGGCGCCTGTCAGATCGTCGAGGCCACGCTGCCCGTGATCAAGCGCATCGACTCGGCCACCGTCCGCGCGGAGCTGGGCCATTTCGTGGAACAGGCCCGGACCTGGAGAGCCGGCCCGGGCCAACTCGCCCTCATCGACGCATCGGCCTCCCTCGCGATCGGCTGACAGTCACGATCGGCTGGCATACGGACAGATCTGGTACTCCAGCAGGATTTCGCTGTCTGACCTGGTCTTTCGCCGGGTGGCGGGAGTGTAGTGGGACTTCGATTGTGCGGGGGCGGTCTCACGGAGACCGCCCCTCGATCGTGCGACAACGCCGCAGGTAGTGACAGGGTGCTCGGCAGCCTCCCCACGTGATCACCGAGCGTGTTGCCGAGCAGTGGGACCTCGAACTGGACGACCTCTTCCTGACCATCGGCCACCGCTTCGGCCGTGTGGAACTACGCCGCCGCACATGATCATCTCTCGTAGTCCGGTGACCACCAGGAGCATGATCACAAGACCGTAGACGACACACATGCCCATCGCGTTCTGCCAGGTCATCTCGGGGGCGACCTGGAAGGCGATGACCTGGCCACATACCACTCATTTGATCCGGCCGTTGACGTTCCCGAATATGGGATAGATGTCGGGCCCCCCGTCCGGGAGGCGGATCTCCTGACCGATGCGCTGGAATCCCAGCCGTTTCCAGATCCGCAAATTCTGCAGGCTGGAGGATTCGGCATAGATGTCCAGACTTTCGCGGAACACCATCTCTCGCAGGGCGTGCATGAGTGTTTGCCAATCCGCTGAGGTGGATTTTCCAGGATGCCGGGCGGCAAACATGACGTGGACATACCCGTCCGGAAGTTCCTGGGGCGCCTGTTGCTCCAATGCCTTCAGGAACGCTTCGACTCTTTTGTACTCCCCGCCGAGAGCGTGTTCTAGCCGGCGATTGTAGGCTTCCGTGTCGGCCTCTGACAGGTTTGGCTCGCCGGGAGGAGTCCACACGAGGACCGCCTCGTGCTCCGGCGTGGCCCAGGCATGGCCCCCGTGACGCAGGAAGTGCTCTATCGATATCGTGTAGAAGCTGTCGAGTGCTCGACGCCGGTGGGAAATCTCTTGGGGGAAAATCCATTCCATGACGGGGTCATGAAAAAACGCCTCGCTCAACGTCTCGACGATGGCTTCGATGTCATGGCTGTATTGCCACCGGGGCAAGGACTGATCGGGCATGGGAGGAAACGCTCCTGGTGCGGAGAGGGGAATGGGACAGGGACGTCGCAAGGAGCGGCGGGCAGAGGCACCACACCAGCACGGCCATCGCGCCATACAGCGTGTGCGCCGCCTGCTGGAAGGCGGTCCGTTACTCACCTGCTCTTGTTCGCCTTGGACCGCTCGGCGAGGGCGACGCGGGTGAGCAGGCTTCGCGTACTCCGCGACGGCCAGGGGGGCGTCCAGGGCATCGTGGTCCGCCGAAACCGTGGGCTCAGTCCGCAGTGCGGTGGTGAGGAGTCGCGGGTCGGTGCTGCCCCACGCCGCCGTGGAGGTGGCGAACTTGATACAGCGGCCTTCCGGCGACCGGGAGCCGTTCGTGCGCAAGCCCAGCTTTTCGCTCAGCCGTAGTAGGGTCGCGCGGGCTGCCGAAGGAATCGCGAGGCCAGCCGTCATACGGCAGAACTGGACCGCAGCCGACATCGCTCACTCATACGACGGGGTGTGTCACGTCGCCGCGCAGCGTACCGGGCAGCTCACCCGGCTCCGCCGGGTCCTGGCCGAGTGACGTGACCCGGTTGTGCTCGTCCACGAACACCACGCGTGGTGTTCCCTCGGTTGCCGTGGCCTCCGGAACATGCCGGTAGGCGATGATGATCACCAAGTCTCCGACGCCGATGAGTCGGGCAGCGGCCCCGTTGATGCCGACCACCCCGGAGTTCCTGGGACCCTTGATCAGGTAGGTCGACAGACGGTTGCCGTTGTTGATGTCGACGATGTCGACTTTTTCGCCAGGCAACAACCCGGCCTTGGCCATGAGGTCTTCATCGAGGGTCAGCGATCCCACGTAGTGCAGGTCGGCCTGGGTCACGGTGGCCCGGTGGATTTTGGATTTGAGCATGGTCACATACATGGCGTCCTTCTTCGTCATCGGGTTGCGGTCCGGCTCGCCTGCGGCAGGCCGGCCAGGCACCACTCCAGAACGCCCATGGCGCCGTAGAGCTTGTGTGCGGCCTGTTGAAACGCGATGCTGCGCTCTCCGTCGAGGACGTCGGCGTCCACCTCCTGGCCGCGATGCGCGGGCAGGTCGTGCATGAAGGTGGCCGACGGATAGCGCTTCATCAGGGCCTCGTCCACGCGGAACGGCGTGAACGCGGTCATCCAGTCAGGGTCGTGCTTGACGGTACCGGTGGTCTGCCACCGCGTCGTGTAGACGACATCGACGTCGTCCGGCAGGTCCTCCATGTCATGTCGTTCCTCGATCAGTGCCTGGTGCGACGAGGCGTACTCGCTCCCCCGGTGCAGGGCGGACTGCGGCAGACCGTAACCGGGCGGCGTCCGTACATGGAGCTCCGTGCCGTGGTAGCGCGGCAGGGCGAGACTCAGGGCCGCGGCGGTGTTGTTGCCCTCCCCCACGTAGAGCACGCGCAGGCCTCCCAGCCGGCCAAATGCCGTGAGCATTGCCGACAGGTCGGTGACCGCTTGCGTGGGGTGCTCGTCCTCGGTCATCGCGTTGACCACGGACATGGTGTCCCAGGACGCGAGAGCACGCAGTTCGGCGGCACTGGCTGAGGTGCGGGCGACCAGGGCGTCGAGCATGAGACCGAGGATCCGTCCGGTGTCACCCGCCTCCTCCCCGGTGTTCTCCTGGAGGTCTCCGGGGCCGTAGGCCACCAGTCGCGCGCCGAGGCGCAGGGCGGCGACGGAGAACGCGGTGCGGGTGCGGGTGGACGTGGTGCGGAAGTAGGTTGCCACGACCCGGTCGGCCAGTGGGCGGTTCATGGGGACCATGCCGCGTGCGTACGCGTGCGACCGGTCGACGATGGCGTACAGCTCTTCGTCGGTGACATCGTTCAGCGACAGCAGATGCCGTACAGGAGTGAAGCGCTCCACATTCGTCTCCTCATTCGCTGGGCTTGGGGTACTTCGGGTCCGGCGGTCAGTCAGCAGGGGGTGGTCGGTCGGCGCTGGGCCGGAGTGGCGAAGACGTTGCCACGGAGCGCGGGCATACACAGGTCGAGCGCCTTGCCGCGCCCGGCCGCCACGCTGAAGCCGGTGGGTCGCAGGACCAGTTCGATCGCGGCCAGTTGGTCTGCCCTGTCCAGCCCGGCGAACCGCTCCCGCAGGGTCGGCGGCACCAGTTCCGGACCCTGGACGCACAGGTACGGGTCGTCCTCGAAGCCCGCGAGATCGATGAACCTGCTGCCCCTGTCGTTGTTCACGCTGAAGGCCGCCAGCCATTCCAGTTCCAGCCCCTGGCACAGACCGGCCACGTCACCGAAGCGGTACGCGTGCACGATCGGATTGAGATAGGCGTCCGCTTCGGCCACGTCGCGCACCTCGTCGGAGGCCACGCTCGTGCCCGAGTGGGATCCATACCGTTCGTCGGACAGTGCCAGCCCGAGCGCCTTGACGGTCTCCAGGCCCGGCTCCCGCGGATCGCTCGGGCGCAGCAACTGGACCAGTTCGCGGTCGAGCAACCGGTCGTGCTCACCGAGCAGGTGGTACAGCCACAGATACAACAGGCCGTTGGGGGACAGTCGTTCGCTGAGCCAGCGGATCCCGGCCTCCGGATCGGGCAGATGGTGCACCAGACCGGTGCAGACCACGAGGTCGAAGTCGCGGGGAAGGCTGAGCCGCGGCAGCGTGCCCCCGACGTACTCGATGTTGTGAGCCCCGTGCCGCTGCGCTGCCTCGCGGGCGACAACCAGTGAGGCGGCCGAGGCGTCCACCCCGGTGAAGCGCGCTTCGGGGTAGCGCAACGCCATCCCCAGCAGCCGGTGGCCGGTACCGCAGCCGACGTCCAGCACCCGCCATCCGGTCAGGTCCTCGTCCTGGATCAGGAAGCCCAGGCCGTTCGCGACGTCCTCGATCGGGCCGGAATCGGCCGTGGGCGAGGGATAGGGGAAGTTCTCGTAGAGGCGTGTGACGTCGTCGGAATCCATGGTGATCACCTGCTCCGGGGGTAGCCGGCGGGGAGGCGGGCGAGTAGCCCGCGTGCCGAAGCGTTGATGTGCGGGGGCCGCACCATGTCGTAGTGGTCGGCCTCGACCACGTCCTCGGTCCAGGGAGCGGAGGTGAAGCGTTGCCAGTCGGTGCGTGCGACGCTCCCGTCGCGCAGGCTGGGTGCGGCGTAGACGGCGTGCAGCGGCACCCGCAGCGATGTGGGCATCCAGTTGCGGAAGAGTTCCGTCTGCTGCCGGATCACCCGGAAGTGCCGAGGCAGTGCGACGTTGTCCGCCTCAGTGCCGAGTGCGCGGGTGCGCTGCTGAACGGACCGCAGCGACGCGTCGTCGAGCGTCTCGCCGTCCGCCGCCACCGTCAGGACCTGGGAGACCAGAGATGCGTGGCGCTGGAGGGCTTCGGGACCGTAGGCCGCCCGCAGGGCCATCCGGAGCGACTCCCGGTCGCCGAGGGGTTCCTCGGCGCCGACGCCGCAGTCCCACACCTCGGCGAAGTCGACGGCGACACCGCGCGCCTCCAACTCGGCAGCCACTGCGAGGGCGATGAGGCCACCGAGCGACCAGCCGAACAACACGAGTCGCCGCGCGGGGATCCGCCGGACGACATCCTCGGTGTACTGCTCCACCAGAGTTGCCACATCGGCCGGTTCCGGGCCGGTGCCGGCGACCGACGGTGAACGGATCCCCCACACGGTCGTCGTCGCCGACAACAGGCGAAGCAGCGGCTGGTACGGGTACAACGATCCGCCGAGCGGGTGGAACAGGACCAGCGTGGGCTGGTCGCTGGTGGCGCCGGCTCCCTCGGCGAGCGGCACCGCCAGTCCTCGGCCGGCCTCGTCGGCATCGGCCGGGGACGCGTCGGTCGACAGCTCGGCCCGCAGTGCCTCGGACATCGCCGTGAGCGTCCGGCTGCCGAACACGGTCCTCAGCGGAAGGCGGACCCCGAACTCCTTCTTGATCTCCCGCACGAGCCGACTGACGAGCAGTGAGTTCCCCCCGAGCGAGAAGAAGTCGTCGCCGCCCGAGACGGCCTCGCGGCGCAGGAGCCGGGCCCACAGGGATGCCATACGCCGCTGGAGCGGATCGGCGCCGTCGATGCGCGGCGCCGGTTCACGCCCGTCCCCGGCGAGGGAGGCGAGCGCAGCGACGTCGACCTTTCCCGAGGCCTTCCGCGGTAGGCGCGGCACGACCGAGAACGACACGGGCACCATGTACGCGGGCAGGCGGCCGGCCGCGAACGCACTGACCTGCGCCGGGTCGCGGGCCGGGTCGGACAGTACGAGGGCCGCGTGCAGCGCGGCCGTGGGGGTGCCGGGGCGCAGGACCACGATCGCGGCGTCCGCCACGCCCGGCGCGTCGCGCAGCACCGCGGTGATCTCTGCCGGTTCAACGCGATAGCCCCGCAGCTTGACCTGGTCGTCGCTTCGCCCGATGAACTCGAGGGTGCCGTCGCTCCGCCGACGGACAACGTCACCGGTGGCGTACCCCCGCGTGCCATTCGGAGCCCGGCGGAAGCGTTCAGCAGTCAGGTCCGGTCGACCGATGTAGCCGACCGACATCTGCGGTCCGGACAGGTACAGCTCACCCGGGAATCCGTCCGGGACCTGCCGCATCAGCGCGTCCATGACCTGTGCGGTCACCCCGGCGAGCGGTCGGCCGATGACCGGCCGGGCGTCGGCGTCGTCGATACGGCAGCCGGTGGCGTTCACCGTGAACTCCGTCGGCCCGTAGACGTTGAACGCCCGTGTGTCGGCGGTGGCCAGACGCCGCCACAGCTCGGCGGGCAGCGCCTCGCCGCCGACCACCACGGTCCCCGGCACGTGCGCACGGTTGTCCAGCAGCCCCGCGTCCACCAGCGCTCCCACGTGGGTGGGGGTCCCGTCCAGCACGTCGATGGCGTTGTCGCGCAGAAAGGCGACCATGGCATCGGGATTCGCACGGATCTTGTCCGGCACCGGGTAGAGGGTGTGCCCCGCGTGCAGCAGCCCGGTGCCCTGCCACGACGCGTCGAACGAGAACGGGGCGTTGACCGCTACCCGGGAGGGCTCCGGCAGCGCGTCGAAGGCCAGTCGGCCCATCGCCCGGCCGAACGCCGCCAGGCTGAGGTGGCGTATCGCGACGGGCTTCGGCGGGCCGCTGGTCCCGGAGGTGAAGATGAGATAGGCGATGTCCTCCAGGCCGGGTTGTGCCGTCGGCGCGGGCACGGCGCGGTTGCCGGCCTGCACCGTGCCGCCCGCCTCGTCGGCCACGGCGTGCACGGGCACCCGGTGCACGTCCGAGAACGCCGGCGACACCTCGCTTTCGGCGTCCACCAGCACGAACTGTATGCCGGCCGCCTCCACCATCAACTTGAGCCGGTCGGCGGGCAGGGCGGGGTCGAGCGCGGCGCAGACGGCCCCGGCCGACCAGACGCCGAACAACGCGCAGGTCTGGGCGATGGACCGACCGACCGCAACGCCGACGACATCTCCCGGGCCGACCCCCTGCGCGGCCAGTGCCCGCCCCACCAGATCTGCGCGACGCACGAATCCCGCATAGCTCAACGCCTCTTCGCCGAGGACCACCGCCGGCCGGTCCGGGTGCAGCGCGGCCCGCGCGCGAACGGCCCCGGGAAGGGGGACGAGGTCCTGGAGGGCAGGGTCCTGGCCGGTCTGCTCCCGGTGAGGAGGCGCCTCGTCGGCCGATTCAAGGATCGGGAGGCGCTCCACCGGTGACGACTGATCGGCGCACAGCCCGGCCAGCAGTGTGCGGAACGCCGCGGCCAGCGCGCGCGCCGTCGCCGCGTCGTACAGCTCCGTGCGGTACTCCAGGTAGCTCTCCGCGCCGCGGGAGGCACCGAGGTGGAAGGTGAAGTCGTACTTCGCCGTACCCGGGTCGATGGGCAGCCGAACGGCGGACACCCCTGGCAGGCTCAGGTCGCCCGGCTCGTAGTGGAGTTCCAGGGCAGCCTGGAACTCCGAGTCGGCGCGCCCGTCTCCCAGACGGTTCAGCCGGCCCAGGATCTCGTCGAACTCGACGCCGGTGTGCTCCATCGCGTCGAGCACGGTCGCGTGGGTCGAACGCAGCAACTCACCGGACAGAGCGGACTCGTCCACGGTGAAACGCAGCGGGATGGTCTTCATGAAGTAGCCGACCACGTCGTTTGCATCCGCTGCCGAGCGCATGTTCATGGTGCTGCCGATCAGCACGTCGCTGGAGCGGGCGAACCGGGACAGGACGACCGACAGGGCCGTGGCGGCGACGGCGAACGGCGAGACGCGCGACGCGGCAGCCGCGGCCCGCATCCGGTCGTACCAGTCGTCGTCCAGCGGCACCCGGCACCTGGCCCCCAGATGTCCAGCCAGCGGCCCCGCCACGCGGTCGGACGGGAACGGCGACCGGTCCGTGATGCCGCCCAGTCGACCCTGCCAGTAGTCGAGGTCAGCACGTACCTGCGTCTCGTCGACCTCGTCCCTCACAGACCGCAGCGCCCCGAGGGGATCGGGGTGTGCCGCGGGAAGGGGTGCGCCGGTGTACAGGGCGCTCAGTTCCTCGAACAGCACCCGGAAGCTGTCCCCGTCGCACACCAGGTGGTGCAGCACCAGGACGAACAGCCATTCCTCCTCGGCGCAGTGGATCAAGTGCGCCATGGCCAGCGGGGCATCGCTGACGTCGAAGGTCCTGCGCGCCGCCTCGGCGACGGCTTGTTCGCCCAGCCGGAGAGCCTGCTCGCGCGGATGCTCGCGCAGATCCAGTTCCACGCGGGGGAACGCGCTGGGCGGCAGGACACGGACCAGTGGCCGGTCCTCCTCGTCCGTTGTGACCACGGTGCGCAGTAATGGATGTCGTGCATAGAGCGTGTCCAGGGCCCGCAGCAGGGCGCTTTTGTCCAGCGGTCCGGTCAGTCGGAAGCCCTCGGACTCGGTGTAGACGGGCAGATCCTGCGTCAGCCTGCTTGCCGTCCACACCGGTCGCATGATGGTCGGAAGAGGGCTGAGTTCAACGGTGTTCTGCATGCGTGACCACTTCTTTGAGGGTTGCCTGCGACTGCGAGCGGCCGGATTCCGCAGCCGCGAGGGTGTCTGCCACCAGTTCCGACTGGGCGTCCAGCTTCGCCACGCGCATGAGCTGCACGGCGTTCAGCCGGATGCCGAAGCGGGCGCGGATCTCCTTGACCATGCGCATGACGTCCAGCGACGTGCCGCCCAGTGCGAAGAAGTCCGCTTTCGTGCTGGGCGGTGAGGCACCCAGCACGTCCTGCCAGATGGCGGCCAGCGCATCAACCACCTCGTGCGCGCCGCTGCCGGACGGTCCGGCGGCGGATTCCTGTGTGTGCGCCGGGGCCACGGGATGGTGGGAAGGCTCCGGAACTCTCAGCTCCGCCAGAGCGCGCCGGTCGATCTTGCCGTTGGGCGTACGGGGCCACTCGTCGACGGTCAGGTACACGGCGGGCAGCATGTGCCGGGGAAGCCGTGACTCCGCGTGCGCTCGAAGTTGCGCCTCGTCCAGGAGGGAACCCTTCTTGGGACGGACATAGGCGACCAGGCGCAGGCTCTCACCGGCCTTGCGCGGCACCACCACGGCCTCCGCGACTGACGGCACTTCAGCCAGCCGACTCTCGATCTCGCCGGGTTCCACGCGGTGGCCGCGGATCTTGATCTGATGGTCGGCGCGTCCCAGCAACTCCAGTTCGCCCTCCGCGTTCAACCTGCCCATGTCGCCGGTCCGGTAGAGCCGGCCGCCGGATGAGCTGAACGGATCGGCCACAAAACGCTCGGCCGTGAGTCGTGGCTCCCCGGCATAGCCGCGCGTGACTCCGCCGCCACCGATCCAGACCTCTCCGCGCTCACCCGGGGCGACCGGCCTGCGTTCCTCGTCCAGGAGGTGCAGCGTGGTGTCCGGTAGCGGCCTGCCCACCGGGACGACTCCACGGTCGCCGGGGGTGACCGCATGGGCAGTCGACCAGATGGTGGTCTCGGTCGGCCCGTAGATGTTCCATACCTGGCGTGCCCGTGCGCACAGGCGGGCCGCCAGGAACGGGGACATCGGCTCGCCCCCGCACAGGGCCACGCGCAGGCCGCCGCTCCACCCGGCTTCGAGCAGCATGCTCCAGGTCACGGGCGTGGCCTGGAGCACCGTCGCTTCCCAGCGGGCCAGTAGTCCGCGCAGCGCCTGGCCGTCCAGGACCTGATCGTCCTCGGCGATGACCACGGACGCACCGGATACCAGAGGAAGGAACAGATCCACGAGTACGGGGTCGAAGGAGGGGGATGTGAGGGAAAGCCAGACGTCATCAGGTTCCGGGCCGACCACGGGCGCCATGGACAGCACACCCTTGACCAGGCAACGGTGGTCCACGGCGACCGCCTTGGGCCGCCCGGTGGACCCGGACGTGTACATCAGGTAGGCCAGGCCGTCCCGTCCGGCGTTCTGGGCGGCCAGCGTGTCCGCCTCGGGCCGGGATGTGCCAGAATCCGAGCCGTCTACCAGGAGCACGCCCGCCGCCTCACGGCCGACCAGCCTGCCGACGGTGAGGGTGATCCGCGCCCCGCTGGCGCGCAGCATGTACTGCTGCCGCTCCACGGGATAGGCCGGATCGATCGGCACGAAAGCGGCCCCTGCCATGAGCACTCCAAGAAGGGCCACAGGCAGGTCGGTTGAGCGGTCGATGCTCACAGCGACCCGGTGCCCCGGGCCGACGCCGTGCCGCTTCAGCCTGTCCGCCACCGCCGAGACGGCGCCCAGCAGTTCGCCGTAGGTCATCGACCGTTCGCCGCAGCGCACCGCCATCCGGCGCGGAGTGCGGGCTGCCTGCGCGGCGATGAGTTCATGCAGGCCATGGGGCGGCCATGGCAGCCCCATGGGTACGTTCGGCATCTCGGGTCTGCCTTTCTCGTCTGCGTGGTGAACCTGGGCATACAGCCACGGAACGGGAATCTCTGGAGCCGGACCCTGTGACGCCGTCACTCCACGGCGCCGGAGGCCGTGAGGGGCCTGCCGTGCGTGGTCCGAGACCGCACGTCCAGGCCGTAGTTCCGCTGAACCCAGTCGGGCTCGTAGACCGAGTCGAGATAGCGTTCCCCGAGATCCGGGGAGATGGCGACTGCCGTGGAGTTCCGATGCGGACGGTTCTCAGCCAGCCACTGCACGGCGCCGGTCACCACCGTGCCGGTTGAACCACCGAACAGGTAGCCATGTGAGGCCAGCTGGTGGCACGTGCGGACAGTCTCGTACTCCGGCACGAGGACCACGTCATCCACCAGGGATTCGTCCAGCAACTGGGGCCGTACGCCCGCCCCCAGCCCCGGGATCATCCGGGGGCCGCCCGGACCGCCGAAGGAGACCGACCCCGCCGAGTCGACGGCCACGATGGTCACATCGGGTCGGTTCCGCCGAAAGTACTGGGCGCAGCCCATCAGGGTGCCCGTGGTGCCCGCTCCGATGAACAACACGTCCAGCCCGGAGAAGTCCCGCGACAGTGCAGGGGCGGTCCGCCGGTAGTGTGCGATCCAGTTGTTCGGGTTGGCGTATTGGTTCAGCCATACGTTACGGCTGTCGGAGGAGCACAACTTCTGCACATACTCAAGGCGGGAACCTAGATAACCGTGCTCAGGATGCGGTTCGGAAATCGTGTGCACCAGCGCTCCGAAAGCCTCCATTAACTCGCGAGTCGCCGTGTTGCACCGCACGTCTGTCACACACACGAACTGGTAGCCGCGACTTGCCGCTATCATAGCCAGTGCCACGCCAAGATTTCCCGACGACGACTCCACGATAGTGGAATCCTTGGACAGAAGACCACTGCGCTCGGCGGAGTCCACCATCTCGACAGCGGTCTTCAACTTGATGGAGCCGGCGAAGTTGAACCCCTCACACTTCAGGTAGAGGGATTGAGAAACCACGGAACTCAGGTCGACGTACAGGTTCTCGATGTTGAACTCGTCCGGCCTGGCGATAATCGGCATATCTTACCTCGTTTCACGGCTCATTGAGATGAGTTCCGCGTGAAGCTTGTCACCCATAGCGCCGCAGTTCGGCGAAGAACTCGTCGATTACGAGCAGTTCCCCAGAGCTGTGCAGTTCGTCCCAGACGTACTTGCCCACCGCGATGTCCAGCACCCCCAGACCGAATGGCGAGAAGATCACCGGCCGGTTTTCGGGAACTCGCACGGCACCGTGCATGACATCAGCCAGGGTACCGGTGACGAATTCCCGGTTACCCGTCTGCTGTTCGGCCAGATGCGGGGAGGTATTCGCCTTGAGGCAGTGCTCGATGTCATCCAGGAAATTTGCCGAGCCGAGGATGATTTCCGGAGACAGGTCGCGCAGCGAGACGTTCAGCACCAGCGGGTTGTGCGAGAACCACTCGGAGGTGTGGATGTACGGGGAGCCGGCGACCGTCGCAAACACCAGCAGGTCAGAGGACCTGATCAGGCTTTCCGCGCTATCGTGGAGAACGAATTCCCCAGCGCCTCCCGCACCTTGTAGATAATCCCGGAATCCCGCACCGTGCTCGGCGGACACATCGTGGATGCCGACGCTGTCGAATTCCCAGCCAGTGCCTGCGAGGTAAGTGTGGATGTAGCGCGCGATCAGTCCCGTTCCAATGAAGCCGACGCGCTTAGCACGGCCCCTGTCCCGGCTGAGCCAGTCCGCAGCGAGCGCCGCCGACGCGGCAGTACGCACCGCGCTGATTACGGAACTCTCCAGACAGGCGTATGGATATCCGGTTTTCGGGTCATTGAGCACCAGCACGGCGGAGGCACGCGGAATCCCGTGTTGAACATTGCCCGGAAAGCTGGAGATCCACTTGATGCCGTCCGCACCAGCCTCTCCCCCAACAGCGGCGGGGAGCGCGATGATCCGCGCGTCAGGCCGGTCGGGGAAGCGGAGAAAATAGGAGGGAGGATTAACGGTCCCCCCGGCATGATGTAATCGATACGTAGCAGAAATAAGCTCGACAATCACATCTTCTCGGTCGGCCAGTACCCTCTTGACCTGAGCTCCGGATATGACGCTGAACGTCGGAACAGCAGGGCGTTTCGGAGGATACTCCATCGCCCCTTCATGTAATCGCATACTCACCGCAGTTCTTTGCTTTCAATTTCTGGTCGAAATTTCAGGCTAAATGCACACGGATCGAAAGCGCTCGTCCCGCCGCACCTTGACCCGCGCGCTGATCTTCTCGGAGAGAATCCGCTTGCACTGCGCGACCGCGAGGGCGTCGACACGGCCGTGCCACCGCCTGCGTCCTGGCAAAGGCATGGGCCCTTCCCAAACCTCACGTCGAGAAGCGAGGCGCCGCCCCTGGGGGAGGGCCGACCCGGGAGATACTTGCCGGTCCGGCGGCTGCCCGGAACCCCTGGTTTCATTGAGTGGACCCACCCAGCGCGATCCGCGGAGCCCAAGCGTGAACGACCACAACGGCAGCAACGGCACCAACCAGGCAAGCTCGCGCGTGCGCGGACACCGCCCGGCCCGCGGCGAACCCCTGCTGGACCGGGCCTTTCGCCTGCTCGCCAGTTTCGGGCCGGACACACGCGTGCTGTCATTGACCGCCCTGGCCGCCCGGGCCGGCTTGCCCAAGGCCACCGCGCTGCGCCTGGCCCGCCAGCTGGTCGACCACGGCGCGCTGGAGCGCACCGACGCCGGCCACTACACCATCGGCTTACGCCTGCTGGAGCTGGCCACCCTCGCCCCACGCGGCCACGGCCTGCGCGCCACCGCCCTGCCCCACCTGTACGACCTCCACCACGCCACCCGCCAACACGTCCAGCTGGTGGTGCGCGAGGGCCTGGCGGGCGTCCTGGTCGAGCGGCTGTCCGCCCACAACGCGAAACGCATCATGTACCGCGTCGGCGGCCACCTCCCGCTCAACGCCACTGCACCCGGACTGGCCCTGCTCGCTTTTGCCCCCACCGAGGTGCAAGAAGACTTCCTCGCCGGCGACGGGCCGACCGAGGAGGACGACTCACACCCCACCGGCGAGGCGCTGCGGGCCAAGCTTGCAACCATCCGCCGTGACCGGTACGCGGTCTTCTCCCGCCGCCAATGGGACACCGAGATGACCGGGGTGGCCGCCCCCATTCTCGACCGGCACGACACCACCATCGCCGCCGTCTCGGTCGTCACCCCGTCCGAGACCATCCAGCCGGCGGCGCACATCCCCGCCGTGGTCGCCGTGGCCCGTGCCATCACCCGTGCCCTGGCCACCGACATGGAGACTTACGCCTGACCTCGCGCTTTCATGACGTGGCTGGCCTGCCCAAAGCGGCCCTCCGGCCATGGCGCCGCGCGCGCAGGTCGATGCGCTGCTCGCCCGCGTACACGTTCATGGAGCCGCCGCGCAGGAAGCCGACGAGCGTGAGCCCGCTCTCCGCCGCCAGGTCCACGGCGAGGGAGGACGGCGCCGAGACCGCGGCCAGCAGCGGGATGCCCGCCATGACCGCCTTCTGCGCCAGCTCGAAGGACGCCCGCCCGGACACGAGCAGGATGGTCTGGGACAGCGGCAGTCGGCCGTTCCTCAGCGCTCGGCCGATCAGCTTGTCGACGGCGTTGTGCCGGCCGACGTCCTCGCGCAGGTCCAGCAGCTCGCCCTCGGGCGAGAACAACCCGGCGGCATGCAGACCACCGGTGCGGTCGAACACCCGCTGCACGGCCCGGAGTCGGCCGGGCAGGGCGGCCAGCAGCTCCGGGGTGGCCCGGATCGCGGGCGTGTCGGCGATCGGCCACCGTGCGGTGGTCCGTACGGCGTCCAGGCTCGCCTTCCCGCACAGGCCGCACGACGACGTCGTGTACACATTCCGTTCGAGCGTGATGCCGGGCAGCGGTACGCCGGGGGCGAGTTGCACGTCGACGACGTTGTACGTGTTCGAACCGTCCTGCGTCGCGCCCGCGCAGTACACGATGTTCGCCACGTCCTCGGCCCGGCCCACGACGCCCTCGCTCACCAGGAATCCGGCGGCGAGCGCGAAGTCGTCCCCCGGCGTCCGCATGGTGATCGCCAGCGGCTTGCCGCCGAGCCGAATCTCCAGCGGCTCCTCCGCGACCAGTGTGTCCGGGCGGGTGCTCACCGCGCCGTCCCGGATCCGCAGCACGCGCCGGCGCTCGGTGACTCGTCCCATGCCGTGTCGCTTCCCTGCTCAGCACTCGATGACGTTGACGGCGAGGCCGCCGCGGGCGGTCTCCTTGTACTTCACCTTCATGTCGGCGCCGGTCTCCTTCATGGTCTTGATGACCTTGTCGAGGGACACGTGGTGCCGGCCGTCGCCGCGCAGGGCCATCCGGGCGGCCGTGACCGCCTTCACCGCGGCCATGCCGTTGCGCTCGATGCAGGGGATCTGGACGAGGCCGCCGACCGGGTCGCAGGTCAGGCCGAGGTTGTGCTCCATGCCGATCTCGGCGGCGTTCTCGACCTGCTCGGGGCTGCCGCCGAGGACCTCGGCGAGACCTCCGGCGGCCATCGAGCAGGCGGAGCCGACCTCGCCCTGGCAGCCGACCTCGGCGCCGGAGATCGACGCGTTCTCCTTGAAGAGCATGCCGATGGCGCCCGCCGCGAGGAGGAAGCGGACGATGCCGTCCTCGTCGGCGCCCGGAACGAAGCCCAGGAAATAGTGCAGAACGGCGGGGACGATGCCGGCCGCGCCGTTCGTAGGAGCGGTGACGACCCGGCCGCCCGCCGCGTTCTCCTCGTTCACGGCCATCGCGTAGAGGGTCACCCATTCCATGGCGCGGCCCGCCGGGTCGCCCTCGCTGCGCAGGGCACGGGCCGCCGCCGCGGCCCGGCGACGGACCTTCAGACCGCCGGGCAGGATGCCCTCGCTGCCCAGCCCCCGCACTACACAGGCCGCCATGACCCGCCAGATCTCCAGCAGGCCCGCGCGGATCTCCTCCTCGGTGCGCCAGGCCTTCTCGTTCTCCAGCATCAGCGCGGAGATCGACAGGCCGGTCTCCTTCGTGCGGCGCAGCAGCTCGTCGCCAGTGCGGAAGGGGTACCTCAGGACCGTGTCGTCGGGCTTGACCCGGTCCGCGCCGACCGCGTCCTCGTCGACCACGAAGCCGCCGCCCACGGAGTAGTACGTCTTCTCCAGCAGCGCCACGCCGTCGGCGTCGTACGCGAAGAGGGTCATGCCGTTGGCGTGGTAGGGCAGCGACCGCCCGCGGTGCAGGACCAGCTGGGTCGAGGCGTCGAAGTCGATCTCGTGGGCCGGGCCGATCTCGGCGCCGAGGAGGCGGATGCGTCCGGCGTTGCGGATTCGTTCGACGTCCAGGTCGGCCTGGGCGACGTCGACCGTGTGCGGCTCGTTGCCCTCCAGGCCGAGCAGTACCGCCTTGGGGGTGCCGTGGCCGTGGCCGGTCGCACCGAGGGAGCCGAACAACTCCGCCCGGACGGCGGCGGTCTGGGCGAGCACGCCGTCCCGCTTCAGCCGGGCGACGAACATCACGGCGGCACGCATCGGGCCGACGGTGTGCGAGCTGGACGGGCCGACGCCTATGGAGAACAGGTCGAAGACGCTGACTGCCACGCCATACTCCATGGGATTGGAGGGGCGTGCCCAGCGGTCGCGGGAACGCCCCTGCGGGAGGGTGTCGGTTTACAGGCCGGGGTACAGCGGGTGCTTGTCGGCCAGGGCCTTCACCCGGGCTTTCAGAGCCTCCGCGTCGTGCGACGGTTTCAGCGTCTCGGCGATGACGTCGGCGACCTCGGTGAAGTCCTCGGCCGTGAAGCCGCGGGTGGCCAGGGCCGGGGTGCCGATGCGCAGGCCCGACGTCACCATCGGCGGGCGCGGGTCGTCCGGGACGGCGTTGCGGTTGACCGTGATGCCGACCTCGTGCAGCCGGTCCTCGGCCCGCTGGCCGTCCAGCTCGGACTCGCGCAGGTCCACCAGGATCAGGTGCACGTCCGTGCCGCCGGACAGCACATTCACGCCCGCCTCACGGGCATCGGCCGCCGTCAGCCGCTCGGCGAGGATCCTGGCGCCCTCGACCGTACGGCGCTGGCGCTCCTTGAACTCCTGCGACGCGGCTACCTTGAACGACACCGCCTTGGCCGCGATCACATGCTCCAGCGGGCCGCCCTGGAAGCCCGGGAAGACGGACGAGTTCAGCTTCTTCGCGAAGTCCTTCTTCGCGAGGATGATGCCGCCGCGAGGCCCGCCCAGGGTCTTGTGGGTGGTGGAGGTGACGACGTCCGCGTACTCGACCGGGTTCGGGTGCAACCCCGCCGCGACCAGCCCTGCGAAGTGCGCCATGTCGACCCACAGGTACGCCCCGACCTCGTCGGCGATCCGCCGGAACTCCGCGAAGTCGAGCTGCCGCGGGTACGCCGACCACCCGGCGATGATCACCTTCGGCCGGTGCTCCTTGGCGAGACGCTCCAGCTCCGCCATGTCGACCAGACCCGTCTCGGAGTCCACGTGGTACGGGACCACGCTGAACTGCTTGCCCGAGAAGTTGATCTTCATGCCGTGGGTGAGGTGGCCGCCGTGGGCCAGGTCCAGGCCGAGGATGGTGTCGCCGGGCTGGGCGAGGGCGAACAGGGCGGCCTGATTGGCCGAGGCGCCGGAGTGGGGCTGGACGTTGGCGTACTCCGCGCCGAACAGCTCCTTGATCCGGTCGATGGCGATCTGCTCGGCGACGTCGACGTGCTCACAGCCGCCGTAGTAACGACGGCCCGGATAGCCCTCGGCGTACTTGTTCGTCAGGACCGAACCCTGCGCCTCCAACACCGCGACCGGCGCGAAGTTCTCGGAGGCGATCATCTCCAGGGTCGACTGCTGACGCTCCAGCTCGGCGTCGACCGCGGCGGCGACCTCGGGGTCGAGCTCGTGCAGGGGCTGGTTGAAGAGGGTCATCGGCGGTCTCCTTCAGTGTGGGCACAGTGGGCGGCGTAGGACCTCGTACTCGTCCGCGTCGCCCAGCTCGAGCGCGTCGGCGTCGGTGTCGCCCTTGAGGAAGTCCTTGGACAGCAGGGGCCGATCGTAGGGGGTGTGGCGCTCCTCCCCCATGACGACGATCTCGCCGTCGTAGCCCTCTGCGCGCAGCGCGCGGACCGTGCTCAGGCCTGCCGGCGACGCTCCGACGACGGTGATGCTCCTCATGCCGGCTCCAGATGGGGAGCGTCTCGTATAACACAACTACATTCGCTATACGCAACATGCTTTCCACGCAGCGCGGGCGATGTCAAGAGAGGCGACGCATATCAGTTCCTCACTATGCGCGATGTTGCGCAATTCGCAACATCTGCAGGCCGTGGAGCCCGGGTGTCCACGGCCACGGCGCCGGCTCGCCCCCAAAGCGCGGCGAGGGATGCAGGCACGTCCAAGCCGTCACCGCCGGTCGAGCGAACCCCTCAACCCGCCGAAAGGCGCGCCGGCCCGCTGCACATCACCTCTTGACCGCCCGGTCGTCCACAGTGGAGCATGTTGCGTATCGCTCATTATGTTTCGCAATACGCACCAGCGACGACGGAGGATGGCATGTCTCCTCGACCGCAGCCCGGCAGCGAGTTCGTCCTCACCCTGTCGTGCCCCGACCAGGCCGGCCTCGTCCACGCCGTGACCAGCTTTCTCGTGGACCACTCCGGCAACATCCTGGAGAGTCGCCAGTTCGACGACCGACTGCAGGACCGCTTCTTCATGCGGGTGCACTTCGACGTCTCCGATCCCGGCGTCTCGCTGCAGGACCTGCGCACTGGTTTCGGCCCGGTCAGCCAGACGTACGGGATCAACTGGCAACTGCACGACGCCTCGACCCCGACGCGCACACTGATCATGGTGTCGAAGTTCGGCCACTGCCTGAACGACCTGCTCTTCCGCAAGTCCACAGGCGCGCTCAGCATCGAGATCCCCGCGATCGTCTCCAACCACCGCCAATTCGAGGCACTGGCAGAGAGCTACGGCATCCCCTTCCACCACATCCCGGTGACCAAGGAGACCAAGGCAGAGGCCGAGGCACGGCTGCTGGAGCTCGTGGACGAGCTGAACATCGACCTGGTGGTACTGGCCCGCTATATGCAGATCCTCTCCGACGACCTGTGCAAGCAGCTCGACGGCCGGGCCATCAACATCCACCACTCCTTCCTGCCGAGCTTCAAGGGGGCCCGGCCGTACGTCCAGGCACACCGGCGTGGGGTGAAGCTCGTCGGGGCCACGGCGCATTACGTCACGCCCGACCTCGACGAAGGCCCGATCATCGAGCAGGACGTTGTGCGCGTGGACCACTCGCGCGCCCCTGACGAGCTGGTCACCATCGGCCGCGATGTCGAGGCCCAGGTACTCGCCCGCGCCGTGGAGTGGCACAGCCAGAACCGTGTACTCGTGAACGGGAACTGCACAGTGGTCTTCCGCTGACGAACGGCCGACCTTACTGCGCGAAGACGCAGACACAGCCGGTCCCAAGTGCCCGACCGGCTCCCTGTCCAGTTGCCGTGACACCCCTCGCCGCACACCACGAACGCGTACAGTTTCGCTATGAGCAACCATATTGCAGATGGCGAAACGGCAGGCCCCGCGCCGAGCGGGGTGCAGTCCGTCGACCGCGCCGTGAGCGTCCTGGAGATCCTGGCCCAGCGCGGCGAGGCGGGTGTCAGCGAGGTGGCCGCGGAGCTCGACGTCCACAAGTCGACCGCGTTCCGTCTGCTCGGGGCGCTGGAGGCGCGCGGTCTGGTCGAGCAGACGGCCGAGCGGGGCAAGTACCGGCTCGGCTTCGGGATCGTGCGCCTGGCCGGCGCGGTCACCGGCCGTCTCGACATCACCCAGCAGAGCCGGCCGGTGTGCGAGCGGCTCAGCGAGGAGATCGGCGAGACGGTCAACATCGCGGTCCTGCAGGAGCACTACGCGGTCAACCTCTACCAGGTACGCGGCCCGGGCGCGGTGGGCACGCACAACTGGATCGGGAAGCTCACGCCGCTGCACGCCACGTCGAGCGGCAAGATCCTGCTGGCCCACCTGCCGGAGAAGGAGCGCACCGACGTGCTCGCGGCGTCGGGGACGCAGAAGCTCACGCCGCACACCCTGATCGCCAGGACGAAGTTGGAGAAGAACCTCGCCGAGGCGCGGGAGCGCGGGTACGCGGTGGCGCTGGAGGAGCTCGAGATCGGACTGCACGCCATGGCGGCCCCGATCCGCTCCCGAGACGGCGACGTCATCGCCGCCCTCAGTGCCTCCGGCCCCACATACCGTTTCACCGAGGAGCGCATTCACGGACTCGGGCCCGTGCTGATCAGGGGTGCGGAGGAGGTCAGCCGCCGGATGGGCTATCTGGGCTGAGTCGGGGCGCTCAGCCCGCCGGCGGCGGTGCCGACGACGCCGCCTCCACGCCCCAGCGTGCCGTCACCCGTACCGCGTCGAGCGTCGAGGCGACATCGTGCACCCGCAGGCACCACACGCCCTGCGCCGCGGCGAGAACGGACACGGCGGTGGTCGCGGCATCACGCTGCCGCGCCGGACGCGGTTGTCCCGTCGTCCGGTCCGCCAGCAGGTGGCCCAGGAACGACTTGCGTGACGCGCCCACGAGGACGGGGTGGCCCAGGGCACGGACCTCTCCGAGGCGACCCAGCAACTCCCAGTTGTGCTCGGGCGCCTTGGCGAAGCCGAGGCCGGGGTCGATGATCAGGCAGCCGGGCCGGATACCCGCCTCCAGCGCGGCCTCGATCCTCAGGCGGAGCTCGTCGAGCACGTCGTTGACGACGTCGTCGTAGCGGGCGTTCGCCTGCATGCCGGCGGAGTGCCCACGCCAGTGCATCATCACGTACGGCGTGCCCGCCCCGGCTGCCAACGGCAGCATCACAGGGTCTGCGAGACCTCCCGAGACGTCGTTGACCAGCCGGGCACCCGCGTCCAGCGCGCGGGCGGCGACCTCTGCCCGCATGGTGTCGACGCTGACGATCGCGCCCGCCGCGGCGAGTTCCCGGACGACGGGCAGGACGCGGCGCAGCTCCTCCTCGACGGGCGGGCGGGCCGCGCCGGGGCGGGTCGACTCACCGCCGACGTCCACGATGTCCGCTCCCTGTTCGAGCAGCGCGAGCCCGTGCGCGACGGCAGCGTCCGCGGCGAACGACAGCCCGCCGTCGGAGAACGAGTCCGGGGTGACGTTCACGACGCCCATGACCAGCGTCCGGCCGGGCCGCGGCAGCCCGTGCGGGTGGAGTTCGGGCGTTCCCGGGTGGGCAGGCGTGGTGATCACTGCGTCGTACGACCGCTTGGGCTCGGGTGTGCGCCACAGCCAGTCGGGGTGGTCGGGGAGGTCGACGCCGGGGTGCGGGGGCTCATCGGACGTCTCCCTCTTCTGAAAGGCGTGCTGAAAGGTGCGGATACCGCGGGTACTTGGGGACTGGAGTGTTCATGCGTCGCCAACACTCCTCTCCGCGGCCTCGACGACGTTGGCGAGCAACATCGCCCGGGTCATGGGGCCCACTCCGCCGGGCATGGGCGCGAGCCATCCGGCGACCTGGGCGGCGTCCGGGTGGATGTCACCGACCAGACCCTGGTCGGTACGGGTGATGCCGACGTCCAGGACCGCCGCGCCCCGGCGCAGCATGTCCTTGGTGACCAGCCCGGGTGAGCCGGCGGCCGCGATGACGATGTCGGCCTCGCGCACGTGCCAGGCCAGGCCCTTGGTGCCGGTGTGGCACAGGGTCACGGTGGAGTTCTCGGAGCGGCGGGTGAGCAGCAGTCCGATGGGGCGGCCGACGGTGATGCCCCGGCCGATCACGCACACCCGCGCTCCGGCGAGGGGCACGTCGTGGCGGCGGAGCAGTTCGACGATGCCGCGCGGGGTGCACGGCAGCGGGGCCTCGACTCCGAGGGTGAGCCGACCGAGGTTGACGGGGTGCAGGCCGTCGGCGTCCTTGGCCGGGTCCATGCGTTCCAGTACGGCGCCCGCGTCCAGGTGCCTCGGCAGCGGGAGCTGGACGATGTAGCCGGTGCAGGCCGGATCGGCGTTGAGCTCGTCGATCGTCTCCTCGACCTGCTGCTGGGAGGCGTCGGCCGGCAGGTCCCGGCGGATGGACGCGATGCCGACCTGGGCGCAGTCGCGGTGCTTTCCGGCCACATAGGCGTGGCTGCCCGGGTCGTCGCCGACCAGGACGGTTCCCAGGCCCGGCGGGCGGCCGACGGTGGCGCTCAACTTGGCCACGCGCTCCGCGAGTTCCCGGCGGATCTCGGCGGCGGTCGCCTTGCCGTCGAGCATCTGTACGTTCACCGGCGTGCTCCTTTCGCTTCAAGTCGGTCCTTTGCATTGGCCACGGATGCCGATCGGGTGGGCGTAGAACACCCGATCACTGACATCTAACTGATATATGAGTCATTGAAGTCTGATAGTTCAGGCGCGTCAAGGATCAGCGAACCCCCTTGACCGCCACCTCACTGCCATATAGCGTGCTCGCAACTAGTATATCAGTTGCGTGTCACCTCGAAGGAGGCAGCCATGGCAGAGGTTCCGCCGCAGGCGAAATGCGTCGTGATCGGGTCAGGCATCGTCGGCAACAGCCTGGTCCATCACCTGGCCCGGCTGGGCTGGCGCGACATCGTGCAGATCGACAAGGGCCCGCTGCCCAACCCCGGTGGCTCGACCGGTCACGCCTCCAACTTCATCTTTCCGGTGGACCACTCCCGCGAGATCACCGATCTGACCCTGGACTCGGTGCGGCAGTACAAGGAGCTGGGTGTCTTCACCGAGTCCGGCGGCTTCGAGATCGCGCGTACCGAGGAGCGCATGGAGGAGCTGCGCCGCCGCATGTCCAGCGCCAAGGCCTGGGGCATCGAGTCGGAGCTGGTCGACCCCGCCTTCGTCAAGGAGAAGGTGCCGTTCATCGAGGAAGACCAGTTCATCGGGGCCTTCTGGACGCCGAGCGTCGGCGTGGTCGACTCCCTGCGCGCCGGCACGATCATGCGTGACGGCGCCGTCGCGAGCGGCGCGCTGACGAGCGTGCCCAACGTCGAGGTGGTCGGCCTGGACGTCGAGGACGGGCGGATCCGCCGGGTGCGCACGAACAAGGGCGACATCGAGGCCGAGTATGTAGTGATCGCCTGTGGCGTGTGGAGCCCGAAGATCGGCGACATGGCCGGCGTCAGCATCCCGCTGACCCCCGCCGTTCACCAGATGATCTCCGTAGGCCCCTGCCCGCAGCTGTCCGGGCTGCCCGGCGAGATCAACTTCCCGATCGTCCGGGACATGGACACCTTCTGCTACGAGCGCCAGCACGGCGCGGACATGGAGGTGGGGTCCTACGCCCACCGGGCGATCCTGCACGAGCCGGAGGACATCCCGAGCATCGAGCAGTCCAAGCTCAGCCCCACCGAGATGCCGTTCACCTCCGAAGACTTCGACCCGCAGCTTGAGCAGGCCTACGAGCTGATGCCCGAGTTGCTGGGCGCCGAGGGCGCGGAAATGCGGTATGCGATCAACGGCCTGCTGTCGCTGACCTGCGACGGCAACCCGATCCTCGGTGAGAGCCAGGTCAAGGGGCTGTGGACGGCGGCCGCGGTGTGGATCAAGGAGGGCCCGGGCGTCGGACGCGCGGTCGCGGAGTGGATGGTCCAGGGCCACAGCGAGATCGACCTCGCGCACAGCGACATCGCGCGCTTCTACCCCCACCAGTTGCGTCGCGAGCACACCCGGCTGCGCACCACCGAGTCGTTCATCAAGACCTACGGGATCGTCCACCCCGCCGAGCAGTACGAGTCCGACCGCGGGCAGCGGCTCTCCCCTATGCACGAGTCGGAGAAGAAGCTCGGTGCGGTCTTCTTCGAAGCGGTCGGCTGGGAGCGTCCGCAGTGGTACGAGTCCAACGCCGACCTCCTTGAGGTGTACGGCGACCGCGTGTTGCCGCGCGAGCACGAGTGGGATGCGCGCTGGTGGAGTCCGATCACCAACGCCGAGCACCTGCGGATGCGCGAGGCTGCGGGCGTCATCGACCTGACCGCCTTCGCGATGTTCGACATCACCGGTCCCGGCGCGTTGGACGCCGTCCAGCGCACCTGCGTCGCGCAGTGCGACGTGCCGGTCGGCAAGGTGATCTACACCCCGGTGCTCGACCGCAAGGGCGGGTTCGTCTCCGACCTCACCGTCATGCGCCTGGGTGAGGACCAATTCCGGGTCGTCACCGGCGGCGCGCACGGCATGGCGGACAAGAAGTGGTTCGCCGACCAGCTCGGCGACGACGCGTTCATCGAGGACCTCACCGACCGGATCTCCACGATCGGGCTGTGGGGCCCGCGGGCCCGCGACATCCTGTCGCAGCTCACCGACGCGGACGTGTCCCACGAGGGCTTCAAGTTTCTCAACTGCCGCGAGATCGACCTCGACGGCATTCCCGTGCTGGCTTCCCGGATCTCCTACGTCGGCGAGCTCGGCTGGGAGCTGTACGTCTCCTTCGACCAGGCCGCGGCGGTGTGGGACAAGCTGCTCGCGGCGGGCGCGCCGTACGGCGCCCGCCCGGTCGGGATCGGCGTCTACGTGACCACCGCGCGGATCGAGAAGGGCTACCGGGCCTTCGGCCACGAGCTCGACGCCGAGCGCACCATCGTCGAGGCGGGCATGCAGCGGCCGAAGGTGAAGGGCTACGACTTCATCGGCAAGGAGGCCTACCTCGAGCAGCGCGCGGGGGAGCCCGCGGCAGTGCTGTGCACGCTGGCCGTCGACGATCACATGTCGGCGTCCGGGGTGAAGCGGTACATGCTCGGTGGCGAGCCGATTCTCACCCGCTCCGGCGAGGCGCTCGTCGACGGGCACGGGCACCACCCCTACGTCACCGCCGCCGGCTCGGCCCCCTCGCTGGGCAAGCACCTGCTGATGGCGTATCTGCCGCCCGAGCAGGCGCGGGTCGGCAACCAGCTCGCGGTCTCCTACATGGAGGAGCTCTACCCCGTGACCGTGCTCACCAACGACGCCACGCCCCCCTTCGACCCGGACAACGGGCGGATCCGCTGATGGCGGTGCTGTCAGTGGTCGGGCCTGTCGAGACCACGAGAGGTGAACGATGACGAACGTATTGGTCTGCATCAAGCGGGTCCCTGACTCCTCCGGCGAGGTCCTGCTCACCGACGACCAGCAGGGTGTCGACGGGAGGTACGTCGGCTTCACCGTGAGCAACCACGAGAGCTGTGCGGTCGAGCTGGCGGTCCAGACCGCCGAGGCGACCGGCGGTACGGTCACGCTGCTGACCGTCGGCCCGTCCGAGGCCGCCGAGCAACTGCGGGACACGCTGGCACTCGGCTGCCACGCCGCCGTGCTGGTGGAGGCGGAGCCGACCGGGCTGGGACCGGCCGACGTGGCCCGGGAGATCGCCCACGTCGTGCGCGAGAAGGACGCCGCGGGCACGACATACGACCTGATCCTTCTCGGCAACGACGCCGCCGACAGCGGCGACTTCCAGGTGGGCATCCGGCTGGCCCACGCCCTCGGCCGGCCCGTGGTCAACGGCGTGTCGACGGTCGAGGTGGCCGACGGCCACCTGACCGCGCGGGGCGACGGCCCCGAAGGTGAGGAGACCTACTCGCTGCCGCTGCCCGCGGTCGCCACCCTGCTGGAGGGCGGGGTGGAGCCGCGCTATCCGACGCTGAAGGGCCGGATGGCGGCCAAGAAGGTCGAGATCGAGACCCGGGCCCTGTCGGCCGAGCCCGCCGGAGCCAACCGGGTGCGGCTGCTGCTGCCCCCGCCCGCGCCGTCGACGGTCGAGGTGCTGGGCGAGGGCCCGGAGGCGGCCGGCGCGGTCGCCGACCTGTTCGCAAAGCTGGGGGTGACCCGATGATTCTGGTGCTGATCGAGACCGAGAACGGCACCGCGAGCGAGATCTCGCTGGAGACGCTCGCCTTCGCCCGGTCGCTGGCGGCCGAGGGCGGCGGCATCGCCATCCGCGCCGTCGTGGTGGGCGCGGTCGAGAACCGTGACGCGCTGGCGGCCGAACTCGGCACGCACGGCGCGGCCGAGGTCCACCATGCGGTGGGCGAAGCGTTCGCGTCGTACGCCGGGGCCGCCTGGGCGGCGGCACTGCAGGCCATCCGCGAGTCGACCCGCTCGGTCGTGGTCACCGCCGCGGGCTCACCGCGGGGCAACGAGGTGCTGGCGCATCTGGCCGCCCGGCTCGACGTGCCCATGGCCGCCAACGCGACCGCGTTCCACGGCCTGGCGCCGTTCGTGGTGACCCGGCAGGTGGTCGGCGGGGCGGCCCTGGAGGAGATGAAGCTCGACCAACGGCCCGCGGTCTTCTCCGTCGCGGGCCACTCATGGTCCGTGTCGCCGGTTGAGGGCGCGTCACCCGCCGCTTGGGTGGAGGTGACCCCCGAGGT
Organism: Streptomyces chengmaiensis; assembly: GCF_029846775.1. Lineage (NCBI taxonomy): Bacteria > Bacillati > Actinomycetota > Actinomycetes > Kitasatosporales > Streptomycetaceae > Streptomyces > Streptomyces chengmaiensis. Next base: position 30,094 of record NZ_JARWBG010000019.1, on the reverse strand, counting down.
GGCCGAGTCCGACCTCGTGGCGCGGGTCGTGTCGACCGGCGCCAAGGAGGTCGACCACTCCGACTCGCTGAAGTCCGCCAAAGTCGTCGTGGGCGCCGGGCGCGGGGCTGGTGGTGCGGACGGCTTCGGCGCGGTCACCGAGCTCGCCGAACTGCTCGGCGGCACGGTCGGGGTGTCCCGGGTGGTCACCTCGCTGGGCTGGCGGCCCCACCACGAGCAGGTCGGCCAGACCGGCTCCCGGATCAGCCCGGACCTGTATATCCCGTGCGGGATCTCCGGCGCCATCCAGCACTGGGCCGGCTGCGCGTCGTCGAAGACGATCCTCGCGATCAACACCGATCCCGAGGCCCCGATGATGACCAAGGCGAACTACTCCGTCGTGGGCGACATGCACGAAGTCCTCCCCGCGGTCATCGAAGAGCTCAAGTCGCGCGGGGTGAGCGGATGAAGCCGTGAGTGACGGCTGCTGAGTGACTCGCCGCAGACGGGCTCTGACCCCGCGAGGCAGCTCACCGCCCTGGAGCGAGGCTGCGGCGCCCGCAGGGATGCCGGGGCCTCCTCCATTCCGTCCACCGTGGGAAGGCCGGATCCGCACCCACGGATCCGCACCCATATGCAGCTTTGCCGGCCGGCGCACAAGGCTCCGCCACTCCCCCGGCCAGAAGACCGTCCTTGAGGAGCCCTTGATGCAGATCTTCGCCATGGTGGCGTCGCCGGCGCTCACGCTGGCCGCCCTGTTCGTCCTGGTCCCCGCTGTCCGGAGCATGCTCAGGGTGATCCGGATGGGCCAGCCCGCGAGCCCGAGCCGCACCGGCGATCCGGTCGCTCGTACGGTCACCATGCTCAAGGAGACCGTGCTGCACACCCGGATGCTCCAGTGGACCTGGGTCGGCATCATGCACTGGTTCGTGTTCGCGGCGTTCCTCTTCCTGAGCACCGCGGTGGTGGGCGCCTACGTCCAGCTCTTCGACCCCGAGTGGGCGTGGCCGGTCGTGGGCCACTGGTATCCCTTCGAGTGGTTCAGCGAGTTCATCGGCGCGCTGAGCACGGTCGGCATCGTCTGGCTGATCGTCTACCGGCAGAAGCACCACCCACGCAGCGAGGGCCGTAAGAGCCGGTTCTTCGGCTCGACGTTCTGGCAGGCCTACTTCGTCGAGTGCCTGGCCCTGCTGGAGGGTGCGGCGATCCTGTTCATCCGGGGCGCGGAGTACCACCTTGCCGACGATGAGCACGCGACCCGCGCGCACTTCCCCCTCTCGTCCTGGCTCGGTGAGGCGCTCTACCCGGCCGGCCAGAGCGCCAACGAGAACCTCGTCTACTTCATCGCGTTCTTCAAGATCGCGCTGGCGATGGCCTGGCTGATCGTCATCGGCCGCAACCTGACCATGGGTATCGCCTGGCACCGGTTCACCGCCTGGTTCAACATCTGGTTCAAGCGTGAGTCCTCGGGCCGTACGGCGCTGGGCGCGGTCAAGCCGCTCGCTGTCGGCGGCACGGCGATCACCCTGGAGGACCTCGACGACCTCGACGAGGACGCCGCGCTCGGCGTCGGCGCGATCGAGAACTTCTCCTGGAAGGGCCTCCTCGACTTCACCACCTGCACCGAGTGCGGTCGCTGCCAGTCGCAGTGCCCGGCCTGGAACACCCAGAAGCCGCTCTCGCCGAAGCTGCTGATGAAGGGCCTGCGCGAGCACAGCTACCTCAAGGCCGCCGGCCTGGCCGGACACGCCGACCGGGCGCTGATCGGCAAGGGCGACGCGGGCGGGGAGTCCTACAACCCCGAGGGCGCCGACTTCGTCGTCGACGCGGATGTGCTCTGGTCGTGCACCATGTGCGGCGCCTGCGTCGAGCAGTGCCCGGTCGACATCGAGCACGTCGACCACATCGTCGACATGCGCCGCTACCAGGTACTGATCGAGTCGAACTTCCCCGCCGAGCTCAACCAGGTCTTCAAGGGCCTTGAGACCAGGGGCAACCCCTGGAACATGGCGGCGAGCGCGCGCATGGACTGGGCCAAGGGCCTGCCGTTCGAGGTCAAAGAGGTCGGCAAGGACCTGGAGTCGCTGGAGTCGGTCGACTGGCTGTTCTGGGTCGGCTGCGCCGGCGCCTACGAGGACCGGGCCAAGAAGACCACCCGCGCGGTCGCCGAACTGCTCCACATGGCGGGCGTTTCCTTCGGCGTACTCGGCAACAACGAGACCTGCACCGGCGACTCGGCCCGCCGCGCCGGCAACGAGTTCGTCTACCAGGCCCTGGCCCGGGAGAACGTCGAGACCTTCAAGGAGTTCAAGGTCAAGAAGGTGGTCGCGACCTGCGCCCACTGCTTCAACACGCTGAAGAACGAATACAAGGAATTCGGCATCGAGCTCGAGGTCGTCCACCACACGCAGTTGCTCAACCGGCTGGTGCGTGAGGGCAGGCTGAAGCCGGTCGCCCCCGATCCCGGATCGAACACGCGGTCGATCACTTATCACGACCCGTGCTACCTCGGCCGGCACAACCAGGTCTACAGCCCGCCGCGCGAGCTGCTGTCGGCGCTGCCGGGCTCTTCGTACGTCGAGATGGAGCGCAACTCGGAGCGGTCCTTCTGCTGTGGGGCGGGCGGCGCCCGGATGTGGATGGAGGAGAGCCTCGGCGAGCGGATCAACATGAACCGCAGCGCAGAGGCCGTCGGCACCGGTGCCGACCAGATCGTGGTCGGCTGCCCCTTCTGCCGGGTGATGCTCTCCGACGGAGTCACGGCGCTCCAGGCCAAGTCCGAGGCCCGCGAGGAGGTCGAGGTCCTCGACGTCGCACAGATGCTGCTCGCCTCGGTCAAGGCCGGTGAGACCGCGACCGAGGCCGAGAAGGCGCCCGCCGGTGCTCCCACCGCCGCGGCCGCCCCGGCCACCCCTGCCGCCGCTCCTGCCGAGCCCGCCGCCTCCAGTGCCACCGGCACCACCGGCACTACCGGCACCACCGGGACGTCGCTGTTCGACGAAGCGCCCGTGAAGCCGGCCTCCGGCGGCTCACTGTTCGACCAACACACAGCCGAACCGACCACTCCAGCCACCACAAACGCCTCGCTGTTCGACGAGACACCCGCACAGGCACCCGCGAAGCCGGCCTCCGGCGGCTCACTGTTCGACGCACCCGCTGCCGAGCCGCCCCCCGCGCCAGCCACCACAAGCGCCTCGCTGTTCGACGAGGCACCCACCGAAGCCACACCGTCCAGCAGCTCACTCTTCGACACGCCCGCCACCCAGACACTCCCCGCACCAGCCGCCACGGGCGGCTCGCTCTTCGACGTCCCGGCCGACGAGGCACCGGTGCCCGCGACCACCGCAGCGCCCACGCCGTCAGGCTCCCTCTTCGACGTCGAGGAGGAGCCGGCGGCCCCCGGTGCTCAGTCGGCGGCGGAGCCGGTGGCCCGGCCCGAACCGAAGGCCGAGGCCGCACCGGAGCAGCACGAAGCCCCGGAGAAGCCGAAGGGCCTCTTCGACCTCTGATCGCTCCGGCCCGACCAGAATTCGCGTGCCCCCATGCCGGATTCCTGGCATGGGGGCACAGCCGGTCGGCAAGCGTGCGGACGGTCAGAGCACGCCGCGGATCTCACGGGCAAAGCCGGCGATGTGCTCACGGGTGAGGCGCTCGGCGCGGTCGACGTCGCCGTCGGCGACGGCGTCGAGCAGGTCCGCGTGCTCGACGATGTGGTGTGCAAGGTCGGGAAGCCGATCGATGACCAGGCACCAGATTCGGGTGGCCAGGTTGTCGTAGCGGATCAGCACGTCCTCGAGGTGCGGGTTGCCGGCCGCCTTGTAGATGAGCCGGTGCAGCGCCATGTCCGTCCGCATCATCGCGGTGCGATCACCGCGGGGGCTCTCAAGGCTCCTCACCTCGTCGGCCTTGGCTCGCAGCACGTCGCGCATGGCGTCACCTGCGTGGACGGCGGCCCGCCGTGCCGCGAACGGCATGAGCTGCTCGCGGATGTCGGAGATCGCGCCGAGCTCGGTCACGTCGATGGCGGTGGCGAATGTGCCCCGGCGAGGGTAGGACACCACGAGATGGTCGGTCTCGAGCCGCTTGAGTGCCTCGCGAACGGGTGTGCGTCCAACGCCGACCTCCGCGGCAAGCTGGTTGTCGTTGATCGGCTCGCCGGGCCGGATGTCGAGCATGACCAATCGATCCCGAAGGCGCTCGTAGGCCTGGTCGGCCAATGACATCGGCGCCGCGTCGGTCACGTGGGAGGCCTCGGGGCTGGTCATCTTTCGGCCGCCTCTTCCTTGGCGCGGGACTGGTGACATCAGCACCCTCGACTCTGACATACCTCAAATATATCAGCTCGCCGGTGGTCAGAGCACTGATCCGCATCCTGCGCTACCCGGGCCGCGGCCATGACATCGGAAAACGGCCCGACACACAAGAGGGCCCGGCAGGCCGTCCCCGCAGCCTGCCGGGTCTTTCGCAGTGACCGCCGCGTCGGCCTCGCAGCCGGCCTACGGGTTGACCGCGAGGTCGAAGCCGCCGCACGGGTCGGAGCCGCTCGAGCCGCCGGCCTCCGGGGGCCGACCCTCGCACCGCCGGAGGCGGTGAGGGTGGGACCGAGGGCGCCATGCAGGCCGCACCGGCATGCTGGCCGCGGTAGCGTTATACGCACCAAGTTGCGTAAAGGGCAACTTCCGAGGACGTCATTTCGTTGTCGTCACTTGCAGTAGCGTTGTTTACTGTGGGTATAGTTGCGTTGTGAGCAACTACAACCTTGAAACCGAAACCTCAAATTCTCACACCGGCGGAGTACAGTCGGTGGACCGAGCCATCAGCGTCCTGGAGATCCTGGCCCACCGCGGCGAGGCGGGCGTCAGCGAGGTGGCGGGCGAGATTGATGTTCACAAGTCCACCGCGTTCCGCCTGCTCGGCGCCCTGGAGTCGCGCGGCCTGGTCGAGCAGGCGGGCGAGCGCGGCAAGTACCGGCTGGGCTTCGGCATCGTGCGCCTGGCCGGTGCGGCCACGGCGCGCATCGACATCACCCAGCAGGGCCGCCCGGTCTGCGAGGACCTCGCCGAGGAGATCGGCGAGACTGTCAACATCGCCGTACTGCGGGAGCACTACGCGGTCAACCTCTACCAGGTGCGCGGCCCGGGGGCCATCACCGCCCAGAACTGGGTCGGCCAGCTGACCCCGTTGCACGCCACCTCGAGCGGCAAGGTCCTGCTGGCCCATCTGCCCGCCAAGGAGCGTGCCGCGCTGATGACCCAGTCCGGGATGAAGAAGGTCACCTCGCACACCATCACCGCGAAGACGAAGCTCGAGAGGAACCTCACCGAGATCCGGGAGCGTGGCTACGCCTGGGCCATGGAGGAACTGGAGCTCGGTCTGCACGCCATCGCCGCTCCCATTCGCAATCGAGACGGAGAGATCGTCGCGGCGGTGAGCGCGTCCGGGCCTTCGTACCGGCTCACCGAGGAGCGCCTGCACGAGCTCGCTCCGGTGCTGGTCAAGGGCGCGGAGGAGATCAGCCATCGGATAGGTTACCTGGGCTGACCGCCCTCCTCGCCTACTGCTGGTGGGTGCCCAGTCGCTCGTGCAGCCAGTCGTGGAAGGCGCCGATGTGGTGCTCGCTGGGCACCAGGACACCGCCCTTGGCGTACATCCGGGAGTTCATTGCGGGCTGGGTGCGCTCGCAGGCGTCGAAGTCCTGCTGGTTGACCCGGTGGAAGAGCTCCACGGACCGGCTGACGTCCTTGCCGCTGTCCACGACGTGCGGCAGGTACAGCCAGTCGCACTCCACGATCGTGCGGTCCTGGGCCATCGGGAACATGCGGTGGTAGATGACGTGGTCGGGCACGAGGTTGATGAAGACCTGCGGCCGGACGGTGATGGCGTAGTAGCGGCGGTCCTGATCCTCGGCGACACCCGGAATGCGGTCGAGACCCTCGGAGCCGTCGACGGTGAAGCCCTTGACCTCCTCGCCGAACTCGGCGCCGTGGCCGACGTAGTACTGGGCGGCGAAGCCGTCCGCGAACTCCGGCAGCACCTCGGTGAGTTCGGGGTGGATCGTGGCGCAGTGGTAGCACTCCATGAAGTTCTCGATGATGAGCTTCCAGTTCGCCTTCACGTCGTAGACGATCCGCTTGCCGACCGAGAGGTTCTCGATGCCGTAGCGCTCGATCGACTCGGCGTCGCCCAGCCGCGCGACAACGTCGCCGATGACGGCCTCCTCGAAGGAAGGGGGGTTCTCCGCAAGGCACACCCAGACATAGCCGAGCCATTCACGGGTGGCCACGCCGACCAGGCCGTACTCGTTGCGGCCGATGTCGGGCATCTTGGTGAGGTTGGGCGCCGCGACGAGCTTGCCGTCCAAGCCGTAGGTCCAGGCGTGGTACGGGCACTGGAAACCCCGCTTGACCTCGCCGGTCTCCTCCATGCAGAGCCTGGCGCCGCGGTGTCGGCAGATGTTGAAGTAGGCGCGGATCGAGTTGTCGCGGGCCCGCGTGACGAGGATGCTCTCGCGACCGACGTCGACGGTCCGGAAGGCGCCGGGCTTCGCCAGGTCCGACGAGCGCGCGACGCAGAACCACATGGACTCAAAAATGTGCTCCTGCTCCTGGGCGAAGATCCCGGGATCGGTGTAGAAGGAGCCGGGGAGGGTGGCGATCAGGCTGTCCGGCAGGCTGGTCGAGGTCACGGTGCACTCCTCGGAGAACGTCGTGGTGGGGTCATTCACGCGCCGGGAAGAACGACTCCGGTGGCGTTGCGTATGAGGCAATTCTGCGCGCCATGTGCAACCGCAGCATCGGCTGCCTCAAGGGCGGTGTCAAGATGTGGGGCGGGCGAGCTGCTTGCGCCAGCGGGTGAACAGCCGCGGCTGGTTCATTCCGAGTGCGGCGACGGGCTCACCGGCACGCCGGTATACGGCGAGGACGTTGCGGTCGTCCGCGGAGCCTTCCTCGATCGTCACGCTGTCGGCGTCGGCCGCATGGCCGACGAACTGGATCTTCACGCCGTACTGGTCCGACCAGAAGTACGGCGGCCGGGGCACACCCGGTTCCACGGCACCGCCCGCCAGCAGCGTGGCGATCGCGGCGTCGGGGCGCTCGCGCGCACCGGTCCAGTGTTCCACGCGGCGATGGGCGCCCGTACGAGGGTCGTACCAGTTGGCGCAGTCACCGACCGCGACCACGCCGGCCAGGCTGGTGCGGCCGTCCGCACCGCACTTGACGCCGTTGTCGAGCTCGACGCCGGATCCTTCCAGCCACTCGACGCAGGGGCGTGCGCCCACGCCGACCACGACGATGTCGGCGGGGATGCTGCGGCCGTCCTCCAGCAGGGCGGCGTCCACCCGGGTCTCCCCGCCCAGCCCCTTGACGCCCACGCCGCACTCCAGCCGTACGCCGTGGTCGGCGTGGAGGGCGGAGACCACGGCGCCCATGGTCTCGCCGAGCGGTCCGGCGAGCGGCGTCGGGGCCGCCTCGACCACCGTCACGTCGAGCCCGAGGGCGTAGGCGGTGGAGGCGACCTCGGCGCCGATGAATCCGCCGCCGATCACCACCAGCCGTCCGCCGCGGGCCAGTTCGTCCCGTAGGGTGCGGGCGTCGTCCAGGGTGCGCACGACGTGCACTCCGGCCAGGCCCTCGCAGCCGGGCAGGGTGCGCGGGGCGGCGCCGGTCGCGATGACGACGCCGTCGGCGCGGACCTCCCGGCCGTCGTCGAGGCGGACGGCGCGATGGGTGGGGTCGAGTCCGGTGGCGCGGGTGCCGAGCAGCCACTCCGCCTGCAGGTCCTCGTCGTCCACCTCCAACGCGAGGTCGGCTTCGCCGACGGCGCCGGCCAGGAACTCCTTGGACAGCGGGGGCCGGTCGTACGGGCGGTGGAGCTCGTCTCCGATGACCACCAGCCGCCCGTCGTAGCCCTGCTTCCGCAGTGAGCGCGCGGCCGACAGTCCGGCCAGCGAGGCGCCCACCACTGCCACCGTCCTCACGCGGAGATCCCGGCGAGCTTGCGCACGGCGCAGTGCGGCAGGTTGGGGGCGGCCGTGGACAGCTTGACGTAGACCATGCCGCTCTCGACGACGACCTCGTGGGTCCGGACCGGAAGCTTGGCCGGCGGGGCGTCGACCTCACCGGTCTTGAGGTTGAACTTCGAGGCGTGCAGGGGGCATTCCACCCAGCAGTCCTCCACCCAGCCGTCGGCGAGCGAAGCGTCCTGGTGGGTGCACGTGTCGTCGATGGCGAAGAGCTCGCCGTCCTCGGTGTGGAACACCGTGACCGCCGGGTCGGTCTCGAGCCGGAAGGCCTCTCCTCGCGGCAGATCCGCCAGAGGACACGCGGGAATCATCATGACCACCTCGGTGCGTATAACGAAACTGATTGCGGTAAGCGCAACGCCAGTTTGAGGTCGCCCGGAACCCCGTGTCAAGGCGTTCAGAGGGCACCGTGAGCCATTCCTTGCGTTGCGTCATGCAAAACTTAATTCGCATAGGACAACAACAGCCCGCCACATCGGCTTGCGATGGCCGCGAGCCGAGGGCGGGCGTGCGAGGGTCTCCGGTGGGCGTCAGAAACCGCGGTCGATCCACTCCTGGAGGTGCGGGGCCTCGGCGGCGACGGTGGTCGTCTCCCCGTGTCCGGTATGCACGACGGTGTCTCCCGGCAGCGTCAGCAGCCGGTCCCTGATCGACTCGACGATGGTCGGAAAGTGGCTGTACGACCTCCCCGTCGCCCCCGGCCCGCCGGCAAACAGCGTGTCGCCGCTGAAGAGCGCCGTCAGCGCCGGCGTGTACAGACAGACCGCGCCGGGGGCGTGGCCGGGCGTGTGCAGCACCGTCAGCTCGACGCCGGCCACCGTGATGCCCTGGCCGTCGGTCAATTCGGCGTCCGGCGCCTTGTCTGGATGGGTCTGCTTCCACAGCGGCAGGTCGTCCGGGTGGAGGAGGATCGGGGCACCCGTGCGCGCCGCGAGTTCGGGGGCGGCGTCGATGTGGTCGTTGTGCGCGTGCGTGCACACGATGGCCCTGAGGGTGCGCCCGCCGACGGCCCGGGCGATCGCCCCGGCGTCATGCGCGGCGTCGATGACGATCGCCTCAAAGTCGTCGCCGACGATCCACACGTTGTTGTCGACGTCCCAGGTGCCGCCGTCCAGCGAGAACGTGCCCGAGGTGACGAGGTGCTCGATACGGGCGGCCATCAGAGGACCACCACCGAGCGCAGCACATCGCCGTGGTGCATCCGCTCGAAGGCCTTCTCGACCTCGTCCAGCGCGATGGTCTCGGTGACGAAGGCGTCCAGGTCCAGCCGGCCCTGGAGATAGAGGTCGATGAGCATCGGGAAGTCGCGCGACGGCAGGCAGTCGCCGTACCAGGATGACTTCAGGGAGCCACCCCGGCCGAAGACGTCCAGCAGCGGCAGCTCCAGCTTCATCTCCGGGGTCGGCACGCCGACCAGGACGACCGTGCCGGCGAGGTCGCGGGCGTAGAAGGCCTGCTTGTACGTCTCGGGGCGGCCGACCGCCTCGATGACGACGTCGGCGCCGAAGCCGCCGGTCAGCTCGCGGATCGCCTCGACGGCGTCGGCGTCCTTGGAGTTGACGGTGTGGGTCGCGCCCAGGTTCCTGGCGGTCTCCAGCTTGCGGTCGTCGATGTCGACCGCGATGACCTTGGCCGCGCCCGCCAGGTTCGCCCCGGCGATCGCCGCGGCCCCGACCCCGCCACAGCCGATGACGGCGACGGAGTCACCGCGGCCGACGCTGCCGGTGTTGATGGCCGCGCCGATGCCCGCCATCACGCCGCACCCGAGCAGACCGGCGGCGGCCGCCGACGCGGTCGGGTCGACCTTGGTGCACTGCCCGGCCGCGACGAGCGTCTTCTCCGCGAACGCTCCGATGCCCAGCGCCGGCGAGAGCTCGGTGCCGTCCAGCAAGGTCATCTTCTGCTTGGCATTGTGGGTGTTGAAGCAGTACCAGGACTCTCCGCGCTGACAGGCACGGCACTGGCCGCACACCGCACGCCAGTTAAGGATCACGAAGTCGCCGGGCGCGACGTCGGTGACCCCCTCCCCCACCGACTCCACGATGCCCGCGGCCTCATGGCCCAGCAGGAACGGGAAGTCGTCGTTGATGCCGCCCTCGCGATAGTGCAGATCGGTGTGGCAGACCCCGCAGGCCTCGATCTTCACCAGCGCCTCACCCGGACCGGGGTCGGGCACAATGATCGTTTCCAGGCTGACGGGGGCGCCCTTGCCCCGCGCGACGACGGCACGGACCTGGTGCATCATGGCCACTCCTCGGCTATACGAGATCTGAAACAGGTGTTGCTCATTACGGCACATATCTCATGCTCCGCAACACAGCATCCTGAAGTGCCGACGGGCCGGGGGTCAAGGGATTCACCGCCCGCCGCAATGCGCGAGGCGGTCACGGACGGAGCGCCGTCCTCGCCGGAGAGCGAGCCCAGCCTCGGCCGCGCCGGGCCCGGCGGCACGAGCCTGACGGCCGGCTCCGCGTCCGGACCTCCAGACCGGAATGGGCGCTCCCCGGCCACGGCCCGGCCGGCCTCACCGCGACACAGAGGCGGCGCCCGGCGCCCCGTACGCCACCACCGCGGCCGCCGACCAGCAGGCCGCCCGTCACCTCATGGGTCACAGCTCGATTCCGATGCCGGCCGAGAGCCCAGCGACTGGCCGAAGGGGCTTGACGGCAAGACACAGGGCGTGTTCCCTGTTGCGCCAACAGCGAACAATTTCTCATTGCGCAACACTGCACCCTGTGTCCCCGCAGCGCGCGGCAGCCCACCGACCATGCCAGAGCCCGACGACAGAAGGAACAAGAGCATGGCTGCTCCCCAGACGGCGAAATCGCCAGGCGATACCTCGAATCAAGAGAAAACGGGGATCCGCTCCCCCTCAGCGTCGATTGCACCGCGTGTCTTCTGGCCATCCGCGATCATCATCGTCGCCTTCGTGCTCTATGCGACGGTCTTCAAGGACTCTGCACAGGACGTCATCAGCACGGTGCAGACGGAGATCATCAGTGGTGTCGGTTGGTATTACACAGCCCTTGTCTCACTCTTTGTGATCTTTGCCCTCTGGGTCGGCATCGGCCGCTTCGGAGACATCAAGCTCGGCAAGGACCACGAACGGCCCGAGTTCAGCATGGCCTCCTGGCTGGCGATGCTGTTCGCCGCGGGTATGGGTATCGGGCTCGTCTTCTGGGGTGTCGCCGAGCCGCTGAACCACTTCATCTCCCCGAGGCCGGGCGTCGGTGACGGCGCGGCCGAGCGGAGCGAGATGGCCATGGTCCAGACGTTCCTGCACTGGGGAATCCACCCCTGGGCCATCTACGTCGTGGTCGGCCTCGCCGTCGCCTACGCCGTACACCGCAAGAGCCGTCCCATCTCGATCCGCTGGGCTCTGGAACCGATCTTCGGCGACAAGGTCAAGGGCGCCTGGGGCGACGCCATCGACACCATCGCCGTCGTCGGCACCGTCTTCGGCGTGGCCACCTCGCTCGGCTTCGGCGTCCTGCAGATCTCCGCGGGCCTCGGCTTCCAGGGCTGGGTGGACGAGCCCGGCACCCCCCTTCGGGTCCTCCTCATCGTGATCATCACCGCGCTCGCCACCGTCTCCGTGGTCACGGGCGTCGGCAAGGGCATCAAGTGGCTGTCGAACATCAACATGGGCCTGGCCGGCGCGCTGATGGTGTTCGTCCTCGTCGCGGGCCCGACGCTGTTCATCCTCAACGGCTTCGTCGAGGACATCGGTGCGTATCTGCAGAACCTCCTCGCGCTGAGCTTCGACACCGGCGCCTCCCAGGGCGCGGACGGCACCGCATGGGTCAGCGGCTGGACGATCTTCTACTGGGGCTGGTGGATCTCCTGGGCTCCGTTCGTCGGCGTCTTCATCGCCCGTATCTCCCGCGGCCGGACCGTTCGCGAGTTCGTCACGGGCGTCCTGCTGGTACCGACCCTGCTGACCTTCCTCTGGTTCGCGATCCTCGGCGGCTCGGCGCTCCACCGCGAGACGGTCGGTGAGGGTGGACTGGTGGGCGAGGACGGCGCGGTCGGCACGGACAGCGCACTCTTCCAACTGCTCGACGGCCTGCCGGGGGGCGCGTTCGTCGCCGGGGTGACGATCCTGCTGATCGTGCTGTTCTTCGTCACCTCCTCAGACTCCGGCAGCTATGTGGTCGACGTGCTGGCCTCCGGCGGCCACCCCGACCCGCCGACCTGGAGCCGCGTGTTCTGGTGCGCTGCCGAGGGCGCCGTGGCCGTCGCGCTGCTGATCGCCAGCGGCACGGGAACCTCGTCGCTGTCCACGCTGCAGACGGTGGCGATCATCACGGCCTTGCCCTTCACCTTCGTGATGATCGGGATGTGCCTGGCCACGGCCAAGTCCTTCCGCCGGGAACACCACGCCTACCTGGCCGCCCAACGGAAGAAGCAGGAGGAACGGCTGATCGACCAGGCCGTCTCGGCGTTCGAGGAGGGCCTGGAGAACGGGAACGGCACTTCGTCGAACGAGTCCAAGGACAGCGCGGTGGACGCGCGCAGCACATAGGCAGTGTCCGACTCAGTGAGCCTCCTGGAGCACCGTTCCAGGAGGCTCACGCCTTGGCGCCCTACGTTCCGAAGAGGGAAGCGCGTGCTTGGTTCGCGCCCCATCCGACGCACGGCCCATCGCGGTGTGCGCGGGGCGCACTGCCTGTCCGCTCTCGCCCGCTTCGGCCAACTCGTCGCCACCGACCTGCGGGACGTCACCAGCGACCCTGCGGCCGCCCTGGAGCAGCCGGGACGCCTTCCGTTCGGTCTCGTCCCACTCGCGCCCGGGGTCCGAGCCTCAGGTGATGCCCGCGCCGGCGCCGAGGCACAGCACCCGGCCGCCGGTGGCAACAGAACGGGTCCGGGTGGCCGGCGTCTTCATGCCGGCCACCCGGACCTCCCTCTGTTCATATCCCGGCAGCCGGTTCCAGCCGGACCACGATGGACTTGGACGTGGGGGTGTTGCTGGTCTTTGCTGTCGAGTCCAGCGGCACCAGGACGTTGGTCTCCGGGAAGTACGCCGCGCAGCAGCCACGGGGCGTCGGGAAGGCGACGGTGCGGAAGCGCGGTGCTCGGCGCTCCACTCCGTCCTCGTACTCGCTGACGATGTCGACGAGGTCGCCGTCGGCCAGGCCGCGGGCGGCGAGGTCGTCCCGGTGCACGAACAGCACGCGGCGTCCCTGGCGGATGCCGCGATAGCGGTCGTCCAGTCCGTAGACGGTGGTGTTGTACTGGTCGTGCGAGCGCAGGGTCTGCAGCAGCAGGCGGCCTTCCGGTACGCGGGGGAACTCCACCGGGTTCGCGGTGAAGTTGGCCCGGCCGGTGGCGGTGGTGAAGCGGCGCTCGTCGCGGGGCGGGTGGGGCAGGGCGAAGCCGCCTGGTCGTCGCACCCGGTCGTTGAAGTCCTCGAAGCCAGGGATCACACGAGCGATGCGGTCGCGGATACGGTCGTAGTCGGCCGCGAAGTCGTCCCAGGGCACACGGGGCTCGCGGGCCCCGAGCGCGGCCCGGGCCATCCCGCAGATGATCGCCACCTCGCTGAGGAGGTGATCGGAGGCAGGGGCGAGCCGTCCTCGCGACAGGTGCACCATGCCCATGGAGTCCTCCACCGTCACCAACTGGGGCCCCGAGGGCCTCAGATCGGCCTCGGTGCGGCCCAGGCAGGGCAGGATGATCGCCTCTTCCCCGGTGACCACGTGGGAACGGTTGAGCTTGGTGGAGATCTGCACGGTGAGCCGGCAGTTGCGCAGCGCCTGTTCCGTCACCTCGGTGTCCGGGGCGGCGGCGGCGAAGTTGCCGCCCAGTCCCACGAAGACCTTCACGTCGCCGTCGCGCATGGCGCGGATGGTCTCGACCGCGTCGTGACCGTGCGGGCGGGGCGGTGCGAAGCCGAATTCGGCGCCGAGCGCGTCGAGGAAGTCCTCGCTCGGCTTCTCGTAGATGCCCATGGTCCGGTCGCCCTGCACGTTGGAGTGGCCGCGCACCGGGCAGAGCCCCGCGCCGGGGCGGCCGATGTTGCCGCGCAGGAGAAGGAAGTTGACGACGTCCCTGATGGTCGGGACGGAGTGACGGTGCTGGGTGAGGCCCATCGCCCAGCAGACGACGGTCTTCTCGGCGGCGAGGATCTCCCGGAACGCGGCCCTGATCTCGGTCTCGGACAGTCCGGTGGCCTCCAGGATGTCCGCCCAGGAGGTCTTGCGGGCCTGCTCGGCGAACTCCTCGAAGCCGTGCGTGTGCGCGGTGATGAAGGAGGTGTCGAGGACGGCGCCGGGATCGTCGTCCTCCGCCTCCAGCAGCAGCCGGTTGAACGCCTGGAACAGTGCCTGATCGCCCCCGAGCCTGATCTGCAGGAATCGGTCGGCGAGCTGGGTGCCGCCGCCGATGACGCCGGAGGGCTTCTGGGGGTTCTTGAACCGGAGCAGGCCGGCCTCGAGCAGGGGGTTGACCGCGATGACGCGGGCGCCGCGCCGCTTGGCCTCCTCCAACGCGGAGAGCATGCGGGGGTGGTTGGTGCCGGGGTTCTGGCCGACGACGAGGATCAGGTCGGCCTCGTAGAGGTCCTCGAGACTGACGCTGCCCTTGCCGATGCCGATCGTCTCGACCAGCGCCGAGCCACTGGATTCGTGGCACATGTTGGAGCAGTCCGGCAGGTTGTTGGTGCCGAACATCCGGACGAAGAGCTGATAGGCGAACGCGGCCTCGTTGCTGGCCCGCCCGGAGGTGTAGAAGGCGGCTTGGTCGGGGTGATCGAGCTCGGCGAGTTCACGCGCGATCACGGCGAACGCGTCGTCCCAGGAGATCGGCCGGTAGCGGTCGGCGCCGGCCGGTCGGTACATGGGGTGGGTGAGACGCCCCTGCTGCCCGAGCCAGTAGTCGCTGCGGGGGAGCAGTTCCTCAAGGGTGTGCTCGGCGAAGAAGTCCGGGGTGACCAGGCGTACGGTGGCCTCCTCGGCCACGGCCTTGGCCCCGTTCTCGCAGAACTCCGCCTTGTGCCGGTGGTCCGGCTCGGGCCAGGCGCAGCCCGGACAGTCGAAGCCCTCCTTCTGATTCACCCGGAGCAGAGTGAGCAGAGTGCGGCGGACCCCCATCTGCTCGCCGGCATGCCGCAGCGATGAGGTGACCGCGGGGATGCCGGCGGCGTACTCCTTCGGCGGGCCGACCCGCAGACGGGCGTCGCCGGGGTCCTCGGCAGGTGGCTTGCGAGTCATCGGCAGCGCTACTCCGCAGTGTAGGGAAATCAGACGCACTCGTTGCGAATTACACAAGCAGTATCGCTATGCGCAACGGATCTAAGAAAGCCCGGCTGCCGACCTTCTGTCAAGGGAACGGCCCGTGTGCGCTTCGGCGAGGAGGAGGCAGCTGCTGGCGGTCCAGGTGTACATGCGGTCGCGTCATCGCCGTGTGGACTCTGACCGGAGCGGCCGCCCGTACCGTGTTGCCCTGCCCGCGGCGGGAAATGCGGCCCGGTCAGCGGGAGCCGTTGCGGCGGCGGTACGCGTAGGCGGCGAGCACCGCTGCGGCGGCGACCGAAGCGAGGCCGCCGGCCGTGAGGGTGGCCATCGAGGTGTTCCGGCCGCCCTCGGCCTGCGGCGCGCCGATGGTGATACGGCCGCTGGTCTGCCGTTTGACCAGTCCACTGGTGAGGGTGAGTCGTGCGGTCCACACCCCATCCGGTAGCCGTGGGTCGAGTGTGGTCTTCGCCAGCGTCGAACGCCCCGGGCCGAGGGTGCCGGCCTTGACGTTGACCGGGCCTGCGGACAGCCCGCCTGGGCCGTCTGACAGGGTGAGCTTGCCCGTGAGGTCGAGGGCCCGCCCGCCGGTGTTCTTCACCCGGGCCGTGACCACCGGCACGCCGTCCGCGGCGCGGGAGCCGGTCAGATTTTCGATGCGGAAGTCCGACCGCGGTTCCCCGCCGGGCCCGACGGACAGATAGATACGCACGCCGGCGCGGGCCACGTTGCGTACCTGCTGTGAGGGGTCGTGCTTGGGGCTGATCTCCGCCCAGAGGACGGCGTAGTGTTCGCCGCCGGTCGCATCGCGTGCCACGGTGATCTCGGTCCATGCTTTCGCCGTCTCGTCGGGCGCCAGGACGAGTTCGCCGGGCTCGAGCGTCACCCATTTGGTGAGCTCGTTGCCGGTCCGGCCGGGGGCGAAGGTGAAGCCCTCCTGGTGGACCGCGGCGGCCGCGGCATAGAGCCGCACGCGCTGTCGTGTGTCCGACAGGTTGGTGACCGCGATCCGCCGGCGGATCTGCCGGCCCGGTTCGACGTGGTCGATGATGTAGCGGTGGGCGCGTTCGTCGTCGCGGCGGCTGACCGGTGCGTCGACGAGCCGGATGCCCACACCCACGTCGTCGGAGGCATCTCGCGACGCCTCTGCGGCCACAGGCGCGACCGATCCGACGAGCAGTGACACCGCGAGGAGCGGTCCCCCCACCAGTTCACGCCACCGAATGGGTCACCGTCCCGCTGTAGAACCCTCCGACGGTCTCGAACGGGATGGTGATCTCCAGGGTGGGGTTCCACTCTGCGCTGTTGTTTCCGGTGCCGTTGGCATACGAGAACGCGGTGCGTGGCACCTGCAGGCTCTGCCGGCCGGCACGGGTGGGTTGGCCGGGTGTGAAGGTGCCGTTGCCGGTGGTGGCGGTCGCCGGCCCGGACCAGTAGTTCACCAGGTTCGGCAGGATGACCTCGCTGGGCGCGTCCGTTCCGGTGTCGAACTGCGTCGAGATCACCGACGCCTGCCAGGCGGCGGTCCCTGCGGCCCGCAGGTCGTTCACGGTCACGGTGCCGAGCTGACCGCTGATGATCTGCCCCGGAAACGCGGACCCCAGGTCGCTTGAGGAGGGCATCTCGATCGTGAGGTCCGAGGTGGACACGGTGAACGTTACGGTCGTGTCCCCCGACGGCTGAGCCATCGCAGGCAGCGACATCGCGCTAACCCCGAGGACGACGACACACGAAAGAAATGATCTTTTGCGCATAAAACCACCATAGTCTGATGTGTGCTGAAACGTTGTCACATGGCATGAGTCATGCGACCGAGTGGGTGATCGTCCCGGTGTAGGTGCCGCCCACGGCCGTCGCCGGCACCGCGAGGATCAGCGTCGGCTGCCAGGCGGTGGTGTTGTTCCCGTTGCCCGTCGACTTGGCGAAGGCCGTACGCGCGACACCCAGGCTCTGCGCCTGCGCACTCGTGGCCTGACCCGGTACGCGGGTGCCGGGGCCGCTAGTCCCGGTGGTCTGACCCGACCAGTAGGAGACCTGGTTCCTGGAGATCTGCCGTTGGGCTCCGCCGCCCGGCGTGGTGAAGTCGATCGCCGTCACCGTCGCGGTCCACACCGAGTTCTGCCCGCCCCGCCTGTCCGACACCCGGACTTCGCCGAGTGTTCGGCTGATCGACGAACCGGGGAAGGCCGCGCCGAGATTCACCGCGGCCGGCACGGTGATGGACAGTGTCCCCGGCTGTCGCGCGATGCGCACCACATCGTGACCCGCCACCGGCGCCGCGCCGGGTGATACCGCCACCGCAACCGCTGAACCGACACCCAAAAGCGTCCACAGCATCTGCACGCCGCGACTATAGACACCTTTACGGGTGCTTTTGATCTCTCATCACCCGTTCAGTGGATCTCGGCCGGGCGGCGGCTGGTTAGCGTTCCTCGACCGTTCTCCCCCATCCGCACCCCTTGGCGGATCCTCGTCCAGGAGCCCTCTTGCGCAACCCCGCCCGCATCGCGACGTTCACCGTCCTCGCCCTGGTCGCCGCCGCCTCCGCCGGCACCGCACAGTCCACGCAGGCGCACCACGGCCGTGCGCAGCCGACCACGCTCGCCGGCGCCACCCACGACGACCCGATTCGCGGCGACCGTCCGAGGCCGAACCCCGAACGGCCGGGACCCACGCATATCCGGCTGCGTACCCGCACCTTCGATCCGACCACGCCGGAGTGGGAACGCACCCGGCCGCGGGGAGACCTGCGGACGGAGAACGGCGACGCCTACCTGGTCCAGTTCGCGACCACGCCGCTCGACAGCCACCGCGCCAGGCTGGCGGCCCTCGGCGCTCGGATCGGCGCCTACATTCCCGACGCGACGTACGTGGTCCACATGGACGAGGCGACCCGAGGGCGGGTCGCCGCGCTGCCGTATGTGCGATGGATCGGCCCCTACGACGCCGGTGACAAGCTCGAAGGCGGGGCCGTCCCCTCGGGCACCCGCCGGTATCTCATCACGCTCGTGGAAGACGACGCCGCCGACCAGCGAGCCGTGGTCGAGCGGATCACCAGCATCGGCGGGAGCGCGCACATGGCGTCGGAGAGCCGACAACTGATCGAGGCGACCCTGGAGCCGTCGCAGGTGCCTGCCGTGGCGCACATGGACGCGGTGCTCGCGCTCGATGTCTGGACGGCACCCGAAGACGACATGGACAACGCCCGCACCGCGGGCGGCGCCAACACGGTCGAGACCGCGCTGGGCTATCTCGGCCAAGGCGTACGCGGGGAGGTGATGGACACCGGGCTGCGTACCACACACCAGGAGTTCGCGGCATTCCCGCCGGTCATGCATACCGCCAACACCACCAGCACAAGCCACGGCACCTCGACGTACGGGCAGATCTTCGCCTCCGGGGTCAACGCCACCGCCCGCGGGCTGCTCCCCGAGGCGCAGCCCATCTTCGCCGCCCGCAGCCTGGTGTCCGACCGGTGGGCGCACACCGCGGAGCTCGTCGACCCGGCAGGTCCGTACCGGGCGGTGTTCCAGTCGAACAGCTGGGGCAGCGCGATGACGTACGGCTACAACGCGAAGTCGGCGGCGATGGACGACATCGTCTTTGACCACGACATCCTGATCTGCCAGTCCCAGGGCAACAGCGGCAACCCCTCCGCCCGGCCGGAGGCGTGGGCGAAGAACGTGGTGTCCACCGGTGGCGTCTACCACTACGACACCGTCTCCCGCACCGATGACGCGTGGAACGGCGGCGCCAGCATCGGCCCGGCCGCGGACGGGCGGATCAAGCCCGACCTGTCGAACTACTACGACGCGGTCCACACCACCGCGAGCGGCGGCGACGCCTCGTACACCGGCACATTCAACGGCACCAGCGCCTCCGCCCCGATCACCTGCGGCTACGCGGGCCTCGTCTTCCAGATGTGGGCCGACGGGCTCTTCGACGGCGGCCCCGGGATGAACCGGGACGTCTTCGCGTCCCGGCCACATGCCGCCACCGCGAAGGCACTGCTGGTCAATTCGGCCGACCAGTACGCCTTCACGGGCGAGTCCCACGACCTGGCCCGCATGAAGCAGGGCTGGGGCACGGCCGACGGCGGGAATCTGTACCAGCAGGCGCAGAGCAACAACTGGCAGCTGCCGATCCTGATCGACGAGACCGACGTGCTCACGCAGGGCCAGACCGCGACCTACACGCTGACCACGGACGGCAGCCAGCCGCTGAAGGCGACGATGGTCTACACCGACCCGATGGGCTCGCCTTCGGCGGCCCAGGCGCGGGTCAACGATCTGACGCTGAAGCTCACCGCCCCGGACGGCACCGTGTACTGGGGAAACAACGGACTCGCAGCAGGCAACTGGTCAGCGCCGGGCGGCTCGCCGAACACGATTGACAGCGTCGAGAACGTGTTCGTCCAGACCCCCGACGCGGGCACCTGGACGATCGAGGTCGTCGCCAGCGAGGTCAACGCGGACGGGCATGTGGAGACCCCCGCGACCGACGCCGACTTCGCCCTGGTCGCCACCGGAGAGGTCACAGGCTGACTCCAGGACGCCGGCCGTCCCGCGGCGCCGGGTGACTCGGGTGGGGAGGTGGCGCCGCTCTCCTCCCGGGTGGCCGGCAGCGTCCACACCGCATCACGCCCCGGGCTGCCCGGCGCGCTGTGAGCGGCTCATCGAGCTGACCATCGACTCCCCGGCTCTGGGCGGTCCCGGCCGTGTGGCCCGTCTCACCCCCGCGGCTGGGACCGTCGCAGACCCCACGGTCCACGCCGTCCAGGCGGTCCGGCGGTGGGACGGACGGAGCAGGTCGGGGACACGCCGGCGCTCTGGGGCCGGCCGCGATCCGGCGAGCGCCGCGGGTCGGGGCCGAAGCGGCCACGCGCCCGCGGGAACGCCCGTGTCAGCACCCGCCGGGCGTCACCAGTCCGGCCCGGTACGCGAGGACGACGGCCTGTGCCCGGTCACGGGCGCCGATCTTCGCCAGTATCCGCTTCACATGGGTCTTCGCGGTGGACTCGGCGATGACGAGCACGCCCGCGATCTCCTCGTTCGACAACCCCCGCGCAACCAGGCACAGCACCTGGGTCTCCCGCTGCGTGAGCGCCGCGAGCCGTCGCCGCTCCCCCGCGGGGGCGACGTCGGGTCCGTCGCCGGCGCGCAGCACGAAGTGTTCGACGAGAGCGCGGGTGACCGCCGGATCCAGCAGGGTTTCGCCGGACGCCACCGTGCGCACGGCGTCCACCAGCCGCTCGGGCGAGGCGCGCTTGAGAAGGAATCCGCTTGCGCCGCCGCGCAGAGCGCCCCACACGTACTCGTCGTGCTGGAAGGTGGTCAGGACCAGCACCTTCGTCGAAAGTCCGTCGGCGACGATCCGCCGGGTGGCCTCGATGCCGTCGACGCCGGGCATCCGTACGTCCATGAGCACCACATCAGGGGTCAGCGTCCGGCACAGTTCGATGGCCCGGATGCCGTCGGCGGCCTCATCGACCACCTCGACGCCGTCGGCGTTGCCGAGGATGACGCCGAGGCCGGCTCGCAGAAGGGCGTCGTCGTCGGCGAGCAGCACCCGGAGGGTCATGCCGACTCCCCGGTACGCGGCAGAGGCAGCACGGCCCGTAGGCGGAACCCGCCGCCGTCGCCCTTCCCGTGCTCGACGCAGCCGCCGAACACGGCCACCCGCTCCGAGATCCCCAGCAGCCCCCGGCCCGGCTGGTAGCCCGGCTGCGGGCCGCGCCCGTCGTCCTGGACCTCCACCTCCACGCTCCGCCCGCCGCACCGCACGGCGACGGTCGCCGAGGCCGCCTTGCCGTGCCGGAAGGCGTTGGTCAGCGCCTCCTGCACAATCCGGTAGGCCGACAGGTCGATGCTGCCCGGCAGGCGCGGCTGCGGCGGATCCACCCGCACCGTCACGTCCAGTCCCGCTTCCGCCGTCCGCCGCACCAGGCGGGGCAGTTCGACAAGGCCCGGGTGCAGGTCGACGCCGTCGTCGCGGCGCAGCAGGCCAAGCACCCGGTCCAACTCGTCGAAAGCCTCCCGCCCGGCCCGCTCCACACCGGCCAGGATCTCGCGGGCCTTGTCCGGGTCGTCGCCGAGCACCACGCGGGCCGCGCCGGACTGCACCAGCATGACGCTCATGGTGTGCCCCACCACATCGTGCAGCTCGCGGGCGATCCGGTTGCGCTCGTCGATGACCGCGTCCCGGCTCATCAGCCGCCGGTCGTTCGCCTGCCGCTCCCGCCGACGCGCTCCGGCATAGCCGATGGCCCAGGTGAGCAGCCACACGACCACCACCGCGGCAGGCACGGCGGGCGACGGCGGAACGTCGTCGCCGACGAAGTACGCCGCGATGCCCGGCAGCGCGATCACGGGTCCCCATAGCGTGTGGCGTGGGGTGGCGTAGTAGCCGACGCAGTACAGGCCGATCAGATTCGCCATCGGCGACAGCGCGCCAGGGGTCACCCACAGCGCCTCCACAGCAAGCGCCGCCGTACCCGCCGCGTACCCCGTCACCGGCATGCGCCGCCGGGCGGCGAGGCTGCCGCCGATCACTGCGGCCAGCACCACTGCCGACAGCAGCCGCACGCCCAGCGACGGCGTGGTGGTCAGACGCTCGCTGACCACGACCGCCACCGCGACAGCCGCCAGCCAGGCGTCCACCGTCCGGGCGGGAAGGCCGCTGCCCCACGAGACGATCAGGGCGAGCCGGTTCATGTGCGCTACCTCATCATGTCCGCACGGCGTCGCTCAACGCCCAACGTCAGCCGCCGCGCCACGATGACGGACACTGCCAGCACGGCCGCGGCCCCGGCCAGGCCGAGCAGAGCCGGCAACCGGCCGGGCGCCGTCCAGGGCAGTCCGGCGTACGCGGTGGCGGTCACCGAGGCGTACAGCGCCCCGTAGCCGACGACTGCCAGGGCCATCAGCCGGACCTGGGTGCGGGCAGGCGGCAGGCGCAGGCCGAGACCGATGGCCAGCAGGCCCAGCACCTGCAGCCCGTGCATGCCGACGGCGTGCGCCAGCTTGGCGCTGCCCTCGGCCCCGAACACCACCGTGTCCGGCACCCGGCCGGTGGCATCCACTACGGCTTCACCCTCTTCGGCCATGCCGAACCCTATGTATCCGCTTGCCAGGATGGCGAGCAGACCTGCCACGACGGCGATGCGGGCAGCGGGCGTGCCTTGGAACCGCACCAGCGACCACACGAGGAACAGAGCCACGGCGAACGCCACGAGGACCACCACACTGCCCATCACGGACCAGACCGCCGAGTCAAAGGCCGCCTCCTGGTTGAAGTGCGACGCTTCCCCGCGCCACCGCTGCATCGTGATCATGGTGACCTCGACGACGGAGCCGGCGCCGAGGAGCGAGGCCGGCAACCACCCCCACCGCCGGGCGGGAAGCTGGCGCATCACCCACACCGCCGACCAGGACAGTACGCCGAACGACATCCCGAACACCACCGGCTTGCGCCACGACACCGCACCCCGCCACGGCGTCCAGTCCACCGCTGCGACCACCGCATGAACCGCGCCGGACGCCAGCAGCAGCGTCCCGCACCACCAGAGGAACCGCTGCTGCGCGGTCACCGGACGGACCGCCGACCACACCTGCCGAAGAATCACATGCATGGCGGACGACGCTATGGCCGAACCGGGCAGCGGGCGTCCCCCCAGCGGGGTCGCTCGCCGTACCCCCCTCGGGGTACGGGCCGAGCGCCGGCGAGAGGCGGTCCGCCGCGACTGCGCCCCGTTCTTCACGGAGGGCGCAGTTGACCGCAGCGGCGACATGGAGTGCTCTCACCGCCGGCTCGTCGTCCGCGGCAGCACGCTCCAGCGAACCGCGCGCCCCTCGTTCGCCCGTAGCGCTTGCGGGGACGCGGTGCCTCGTCTGCGGTGGGGAGCGGATCGCACGGCGTGGAGATATGTCATGTACACATCTTGTAGGCGTTCGGTGCTGACGTCATGCTTGCCGCGGACATCCGCGCGTCCGGATGTCCGCGGGCCCGGGCGCGACCGGTTCGGGCCGCCATGACGGCGCAACAATCCGACCATCCCAGAAGGGTGGAGTCACATGAGACATCACCGCTCAAGACGCCGCGGCGTCGTCGCCTGCATCGCCGCGTTAGTGCTGGCCCTGTCGGCCGGTCAAGCCGTGAACGGCGCTCCGGCGACGGCAGCGCCCATATCGGGGGCCGACGCCTCCGACGTCGCTCAGGCCAAGGAACAGGCGGCGCGTGGCCTCGCCCGGTCGCTGTCCGATGCCGCATGGCGCGATCACGTCCGTCGCACGGTGCTGTCCTCCGGCGAGGTCGCCGTGACGACCCTCGCCGAGGGAGCCGACCGGCAGCTGCAGGCCAAGCTCACCGAGGCCGACCGGCGTGTCGCGGCCTCCAAGGGCCTTCCCGCGGGAGTCGGATCCCTGCTGCGGCTGAGGCTCGGAACCGACTCCATGCGCGCGGCACTGGCCGCGGGAGCCACACCGTGGGTGGCCGCGGCCGCCTCCGACGACGGCACCCGCACCGCGACGGCGTACGACAGTCGCGGACGTGCTCACGCGCTCGACACCCGCACGCCGCCCCGCCACCCCGTGTACGTGGTCGACATCGACGGGGCGAAGGCACTGGCGGCCGGAATAGAGGTGCTGAAGGAGCAACTGGGCCGCTACGGACTGACCTCCTCCGTCAAGGCCGGTCCGGCGCCGTCCGTCATGTCGGATGCCCCGGCCGCCTCGTCGTCTGCGACCGGCTCAGGCTTCTGGACCACTCGCATCACGTCGGTCCGGCTCTCCGACGACGAGGAGCCCTGGATCAAGGGCAATGCCGAGATCTACACGCTCGTCACCGGCTTCGGCCACGACGGGAAGGTGCGGGTCGATCCGGTGGACATGCCGTACCTTGACGACGACGGCGTGACGTACCACCCGAACCAGGTGCTGGTGAACTGGTCGCTGTACAAGTACAACCTCGCCGACGCCGTGATGATGGAGGACGACGACGGCACCAACTACCGCAATCTGGCAAAGGCGATCGCCGCGGTCCTTCTGACCGTCGTCGACCAGGGCGCCTACATACCGCTGGTGAGCGCCGTCCTGGACGCCATGCCCGACAGCTGGTGGACCGATGACGACGACTACGTCGACTCCTGGTACACCCTGGCACGAAGCGACAGCGGCGTTCGCAAGGGAGCACGCGGCAACGGCACGATGACCGTGCAGCCGTACTTCGTCGAGCAGTTCTGACCAAGGCCGCCCGGGTTCGGCCGAGCGGCGCGGCGGCTCTCCCTCCGCGGCCTGACGACGGCACGTCCCTCCCACGGCCGCCGTAAAGGGCAAGGGCCGGAACTCCAGCTTCCCTCGCCCTCGATCGCGGCGCGCGGCCCGCCGCCGCCGGGGGTGTTCTGCCGGCTGCGGCGGACCGTGGCCTTCGACGGCTGCAGCGCCGTGAGAGTGCCGGTTCAGCCCTTGGGCAGAGGGTATGTGCGTGCCGCGGGCGCTTCGCGGGCCGGCTCGACGACTGTCAGGCCTCCCTCGGCATTCTTGGCGGGCTTCTGGATGAAGGACTGGTAAGTGGACGGCTTGGCACGGTCGGAGAAGTCGAACGACACTCCGAGAACGGTGAGTTCGGACTGCTTGCGGTGCGCCGCGGCAATGCCCTCCCGCGTCAGGTCCTTGGCCTTGCAGGCTGCCTTCAGGTCCTCGCCGAGGACGCTGATCGCGTTCCAGCCGCTCATGACACCGCTGTCGAGTGCTGCGCCGGGATACTTCGCTCGATAGTCCTCGGCCAGCTTTTGGACGTCGGCGTCTCCGGAGCTGAACGCCGGGGCGGGGCTGACCAGGTGGAACTGCTTCTCCAGGGCGGGGCCGACCGGGGTTGCGAGCAGTTGCGGGGCAAAGCCGGGCGCGTTGCCGAGTACCGGGACGCCGAATCCCTGGGCCGCCGCGGTGCCGACCAGGGCTGCCGACTGCCGGGGGCCGGCGCTGATGAGTATCGCCTTGACCTTGGCCTGCTTCAGGGCGGCGACCTGTGCTGTCAGGTCCTGGTCGGTGGGCTTGATCTTCTGTTCGACGATGGTCAGCTTGTGCTGCTTCGCCGCGTACGCGGCTCCGGCGAGGGCGTTCTCGCCGTACTCACCCTCGAAGTAGACATGGCCGATCTTGTCGCCGGGCTTCAGCTCGGCCTTGCGGACGACGAAGTCGACGCCGTTGATCATGTCGATGTCATAGGTGGAGCCGACGACCTGGATGTATTCATGGCCCAGGAGGCTGGAGGCCCAGGCCATCGGAAGTGTCAGCAGATGCTTGGCTCCGATCTCCTGCTGCAGCGAGGCCACTACGGGAGAGCCGACCACCTGGGCCATGGCCGCCACGTTCGGCTCGGTCTCGGCGAACGCCGACACGGCCTTCTGCACGTCGTAGCCGTGATCCTTGATGATGATCCGGACGGTGCGGCCGCAGACTCCGCCGGAGGCGTTGAGCTGGTCGGCATAGAGCTGCTGTGCGTTGACGATGCTCTTGCCGAGCGAGGCGTACGGTCCCGTCAGGTCGGTCAGCGCACCCAGGGTGATGGTCGTGTCCGTCACTCCGGGGCCGGTCTTGACGCCGTCGCTGCCGGCTTTGTCTGCTCCGGCGCCGCTTTTCGCGCTGCATGCCGTGGCGCCCAGAACAAGCACGGCGAGAACGGCTGCGGCCGGGGCAAGGCGGGGGTGTGTCACTGTGTGTGCTCCTTCGGGGTGGTGCCTTCGACGCCCTGGGGGCCGGAGGTGGTGCGGTGGGTACGAAGGGGGAAGCGCCGGATGGGGCGGGTGCCGTCGCCGGAGCGGCGCGACAGTCTGTGGGTCAGGCCGGCCAGGCCGCCCGGCGCGAAGACCAGGACGACGACGATGGCCGCGCCGTAGAGGTAGCGCGCGGCTTCACCGGGGGTCACGCCGGATCCGGCGGCGCCGGGGGCGGTGAGCAGCGGCAGGTGGTCGGCGTACTTGGTGAGGAGCTGAGGGATCAGGGCGACGAAGACGGCTCCTGCGGCTGCGCCGCCGACCGATCCCAGTCCGCCGATGACGATCATCGCCAGGTAGTCGATGGAGAGCAGCAGTCCGAAGTGGTCGGGGACGACGCGCTTGAAGACCAGGGCGAGCAGAGCGCCCGCCGCTCCGGCGTACATCGAGGAGACGATGAACGCCGAAGCCCGGTACCGGGTGAGGGGAACGCCCATGACGGCTGCTGCGACCTCGCTGTCGCGTACCGCCGCCAGGGCGCGTCCTGGACGGCCCCGCAGGATGTTGCGCGCGGCGAGCCAGGCGACGGCCACCAGCGCCAGGCCGACGTACCACAGGCGTTCCAGCCCGCCGAAGGGGACGCCGAACACGGCGAGGCCGTCGGGTGAGGTGTCGCCGAAGGAGAACCCGAGGAACTCCAGCGCCGGCACTGAGCGGCCGTTGAAGCCGCCCGTGATCTCCTGGGCGTTGAGCATCACATGGTGGCCGAGGAAGACCAGGGCGAGGGTGGCGATGCCCAGGTACATGCCGCGCAGACGGCCGGAGATGGGGCTGAACAGCCCTCCCGCCGCGCCGGCGAGAACGACGGCGAGGACGAAGGCGAGCAGCGGCGGGAGTCCGAGCCCGCCCAGCCGGGCCGATCCGGCGCCGGACGGGTCTGCTGCCAGCCACACATAGCCGTACGCGCCGACGGCGAGGAAGAAGGCGTGGCCCAGGGACAGTTGTCCGGTGGTCCCGGAGAGCAGGTTCAGTCCGATGGCGCCGATCACGGCCGCCATGGCGAACAGGCCCGTCTGCAGCCAGAACGACGAGACGTAGAAGGGAGGGGCCAGCAGGAGCAGCACGCACGCGGCGAGGGCGCCCGCCCGTGAAGCGCGGCCGGACCACCGGCCCCGCCGCCCCGCGTCGCCGCCGGCGTGGTCGGGGGACGTCGCCGCCGCCGCGGCGGGAGGGGAAGGGTCGGGGGCGGGAGGAGTGGCGCCGGGCGACAGGGTGTCAGACACGGGTCAGCTCCTTTGATCCGAAGAGGCCGTTCGGCCGGACGAGGAGAACGAGCACCATCACCAGGTAGGGGGCCACGTCGGGGATTCCGGAGCCCAGCGCGCTCAACTGGCCCTGATAGCCGGCGGCCATCGCCGTGGTCAGGCCGATCACGAGACTTCCGACGAGTGCGCCGACGGCCGAGTCCATGCCTCCGAGGATGGCGGCGGGGAAGGCGGTCAGGGCGATCTGGCTGGTCGTGCGGTCCAGCCCCGGGGCGGGAAAGGCGGCGAGGAACACGGCCGCGACCGCGGCCAGCGCTCCGGCGACGCACCAGGCGATGAGCCGTACGCGTTCCAGTCGTATCCCCATCAAGGGGGCGGCCTCCGGGTCGGCGGCCGCGGCCCTCATGGACAGGCCCCAGCGGGACCAGCGGAACGCCGCGAAGAAGGCGCCGATGACGGCGACCGCCACGGCGATGCCCGCGATCCGGGCGTCGGCGACGGTGATGCCCCCGAACCGCATCACCTCGGCGCCCCACGGGTCTCCCATGGTGAGGTAGTCGGCGCCTACCCGCCTGTTCAGTTCGGTGTTGAGCAGGACGTCCACACCGATCGTCAGGATCGTCAGCGTGTGGACCTCCGCGCCGCGCAGACCGCGTGCGGCCAGCAGCTGCACCAGCCCGGCGAGCGCCGCCGCCAGCGCGGCGCCGACGAGCACGGCCGGTATGAAGCCGATGCCGTCGTGCAACCGTGCCACGACGTAGCCGCCGAACAGCAGCAGGGAGCCATGGGCGAAGTTCATGACGCCCGACGCCTTGAAGATCACGACGAAGCCCAGGGCTATCAGCGCGTACACCGAACCCATCGCCAGTCCGTTCACGACAGTTTCCGCAAATTTGATCATGATTGCTTCCCTTTGTCCTGCGCGGCCTGAGGAGCCTGGGCACGCCGGGCCTCTCTGGCGTCCCCGGAGTCCCCGTAGTCCTCGGAGCTCTGGGAGTTCTGGGAGTTCTGGGAACCCTCGGCGCCCGGGGCGTCCGGGGCGTCGTCCTCGGCGGGGGCGCCGAGGTAGGCGCTGATGACGGCCGGGTCCCGCTGGACGCGTTCGGGAGGCCCGTCGGCGATCAGCCGGCCGAAGTCGAGAACGGTCACGGAGTCGGCGATCCGCATGATCAGGCCCATGTCGTGCTCGACGATGAGGATCGAGATGCCCAGGGCGTCACGGACCTTGGCGATGGTCTCGGCCATGGCCACCCGCTCGGTGGGATGCATGCCGGCGACGGGTTCGTCCAGCAGCAGCAGTCGGGGCTCCATGCACAACGCGCGTGCCATCTCGACGCGTTTGCGGTCGCCGTACGGGAGTGAGCCCACCGGCTTGTCGAAGGCGGGACCCAGGCCGAGGAAGTCCGCGATCTCCGCCGCGCGCTCCCGGTGGCGGCGCTGCTCCCGTACCGCACGGGGCAGTCGCATGGCGGTTTCCACGAATCCCGCACGGGTGAGGCCGTGGCGGCCGAGCATCAGGTTGTCGGCAACGGTTCCGTGGGTGAGCACGATGTTCTGGAAGGTGCGGGCCACGCCGAGCCGGGCAATGCGGTGCGGCGCCTGGCGGGTGAGGTCCATGCCCGCGTACCGGACCGCTCCGGCCGTGGCACGGTACACGCCGGACACGACGTTGAAGCAGGTCGACTTCCCCGCGCCGTTGGGTCCGATCAGGGCGTGGATGGCGCCCGGGGCCACGGTGAACGAGACGGCGTCCAGGGCCACGAGGCCGGCGAAGCGGACGGTCAGCGCCTCGACCGTGAGCGCCGGTACCCGCCCCGGCTCCGTCTCCGCGTCCGGCCTCGGCGACGCGTCGGGATCGGTCGTCGTGGCTGCGGCGTCGAGGCTCATCCGTTCCACCTGCTCAGCTCCGTCAGTCCCGGTCCGGCCGCGACTGCGGCGGCCGAGGACGCGCCGGAGGACACCGTGTCCTCGCCCGCCACGCCGTCGTCGCAGCTCTCGCCCAGATACAGACGCCGCACCTCGTCCGTGCCGGCGAGGTCGGCCGACGCCCCCTCCAGCCGCACCCGGCCGACGTCCAGCACCGACGCGCGGTCGGACAGCGCCAGGGCCAGGGAGGCGTTCTGCTCCACCAGGAGGATCGACGTCCCCTGGGCGTTGATCTCGCGGATGATCGACGCGATGCGCCGCACCATGAGCGGCGCCAGGCCCAGTGAGGGCTCGTCGAGCAGCAGCAGCCTGGGGCCGGCCATCAGCGCGCGGCCCATCGCGAGCATCTGCTGTTCCCCTCCGGACAGCAGCCCCGCGGCCTGCCGCCGCCGCTCGGCCAGCACGGGGAACAGCGCGAACACCCGCTCGCGGGCCGCCTGTCGCTCCGCGCCACCGCGACGCCGGGCCCCGAGGAACCCGGCCCGCAGGTTGTCCTCCACCGAAAGGGAGCCGAAGATCCTCCGCCCCTCGGGCACTTGCACCACGCCGGCGGCCACGGACCGGGCGGGGTCGCCTGTCAGCTGTACTCCGTCGAAGTGCATGGTGCCGCTGCCCACGGTGCCCCGATGGAGAGAGAGGGTCCCGGAGACGGCCCGCAGCAGGGTGGTCTTGCCGGCTCCATTGGAGCCGAGGACGGCGGCGATCCGGCCCTGCGGGACGGTGAGCGACACCCCGTGCAGAGCCTGCACGGACCGCCCGTAGGCGACATGGAGTTCACTGATCCGAAGGGATCCTGGTTGCGCCGGCGGAGGGCTCATAGGGGTCTCCTCGCAGATGAACGCAGGTGAGGGGCTGGAGTGGGCGCCAGGAGAACACGACCCCGACCCGTCGTCCACAGAGATGCGGCGAGCCGCTGCACGCTCCCAGCGGGGAGGCGCCCGGCTTGTGAGCGCTC
>NZ_JARWBG010000018.1:0-127785 GCF_029846775.1 Streptomyces chengmaiensis | reverse complement strand
CCCTGAACGCCGCCGTCGAGGCCGGTCGTCTCGTCGACGTCACCCCGGACTCCGTCGCGGCCGACTCCCTCGGCGCACGCCGCGCCTCGGCTGCGGCACTGCACGCAGCCCAGCAGGACCGGGTGCACTCCGTGACCGTGCCGGACGGGGAGATCATCCGCGCCCGCCGGGCGCTGTGGGAGCAGCGGCGGATCGCCGTCGAGCACGGCGCGGCGACGGCGCTGGCCGCGCTCGCCTCCGGCTTGGGATACCGGCCGCAGCAAGGGGAGCGGGTCGCCGTGGTGCTGTGCGGGGCGAACACGGACCCGAGTGACCTCGAGGGAGTACATCCCTCGAACGGGTGAGTGTGATCGGTACCGGAGGTATGACGCCCGGCCGCGTATGACGCTGGCACGGAGAGTCGTACCGAAGGATTGTGAACTCATATGCGCCCGGCTCGTTTTGTCGACTTCGCCGTCGAGCTTGTGAAGAACCGGACCGACGCCTCCCGCGTACAGCCGCTCGCGGAGGCCGGGGTCGCCGAGCTGCCGTTCGGTGTGGTGGTCGAGCGGGGCGGGCGGGAGGAGCGGTGGCAGTTCATCGGGCAGTTGGCCGACGGGGAGAAGCACGAGCATCCGGAGAAGCCCGTCGAGGGGGCGTCCACGGATGCGGGCGGCCTGCCGGAGGGCGGCGAGGGTGAGGCCTGGTTCGCCGCGGTGGTGGCGAGCGCGGGGTGCGGGGAGGTCGCCGGGGTGGAGCGGTGGTCCACGCGAGCGGGGGCCCGTGCCGACCACCGCGGAGTGACCGTCAGGTTCCACAACGGGGCGCGGATCTTCGCCCGGCTGTTCTGACCGGGCGGGCCTACGACGAGGCGCGGACGACCGGCTCCGTGGGGAGGACCGGCTGCGGGCGCTCCGACGCCAGCTGATCGAGGCGGCCCGGGTGGACGGCGCGCCGGAACGCTTCCGGAAGCAGTCCCGAACCCCCGTGGACCCGGCCCCCTCGTAGACCCGGGCCCCCGTGGACCCGGCCCCCTCGTACACCCGGCACCCCCGTAGACCCGGCACCCTCGTAGGCCGGCACCCCGTCCGCGACCATGGAGCCCATGGAAGACACGACGACAAGCGCGACGACACACACGGCGACACATGAGGGCAAGGCGACGGCCGACGCCCCGGCGGGCGCCTCTCTGGCGACCGCGCAGCGCTCGCTCGGCGACCGGTCGGCCGCCTTCCCCCTGTGGCCCGTGCTGACGGCGGGCTGCCCGAGCTCCAGCACCGCCGACGTCTCCTACCCACTCGAGGTGGACTACGCCTACGACCGGGCGCACCCGGGGCTGTTCGACACCTTGCCCTCGCCCCGCAGCCAGGGCCTGGAACGCTTCGAGCCGCTGATGCCTCCGCTGCACGCGCCGGGGCTCGCAGAGGGCGGAACGCCCCTCGTCGGCGTCGGCGACGGCGTCTACATCAAGGACGAGTCCCGCAATCCGACCTGGAGCCACAAGGACCGGCTCAACCGCTGCACGGTCAGCGCGGCCGTCGGCAGCGGCGCGCAGGGCGTCGTCGTCGCCTCGTCCGGCAACCACGGCGCGTCGGCGGCGGCGTTCGCGGCCCGGGCGGGGCTGAGGTGCGTGGTGCTCACCGCCGTCAACGCACCTCCGGCCATCGTGTCGTTCCTCCGGGCGTACGACGCGGTCGTGCTGCCCGTGCCCCTGGAGGAGAGCTGGCCCCTGCTGCGGAAGCTGTCCGACCGGCTCGGGCTCCATCCCGTCAGCAACTCCACCCCCACGCACACCGGCCACCCCTTCGGCCCCGAGGGCTATAAGTCGATCGCCTACGAGATCCACCAAGAGGTGGGCGTCCCCTCGGCCGTGTTCGTGCCGACGGGGTACGGGGAACTGCTGTTCGGCGTGTGGAAGGGGTTCAGCGAGCTGCGGCGGCTCGGCGTGGCCTCTCGCACTCCGCGGATGTTCGCCTGCGAACCCGCCGCCGGGGCGCCGCTCGCCGCCGCCCTGCGCCGGAACCTGCCCGCCGCCCGGGTCCCGGTCGGCCCCACCGACGCGTATGCGATCAGCTGTGAGGTGAGCGGCTACCGGGCGGCCGTCGCCGTACGGGAGAGCGGCGGAGACGCGCTGCCGGTCGACGACGAGGCCATGCGCGCGGCGCAGCGGGAGCTGGCCGGCCACGGGCTGTGGGCGGAGTTGTCGAGCGCGGCGGGGCTGGCGGGGCTGCGCGTCCACGGCGCACGGCGGCAGACTCCCGGATTCGACGGTCCGGTGGTGTGCATCTCGACATCCAGCGGTTTCAAGGGCCGTGGCGTGGGCGCGCAGTCCGCGGAGCCGGCCGACCCGGGCTGGGACGCGGTGGTCCGCAGGCTGCGAGCGGCCGGGCTGGACACCGCCTGAGCAGGGGGTGCGGCAGGGGCGCGCCCCGGCCGGGGGTGTGGGGGAAGGAGCCCGGCCGGGGCGCGCAGTGGGGGGGAGGGCGGGTACGCCCGGGTGGTGCGGTCTCCTCGGCCTACTTGTACGCGGAGAAGGCCTTGGTGAACGCGAGCGGCTGCTGGAGGATCGAGCTGCATGTCGCGTCGGCGTGGGCGACCTCACCCGCGGCGCACTGCTTGTCGCGGGTCGAGGACCACATCGACAGCCAGCCGATGCCCTGGGACCGGGCGAAGTCCACCAGCTGGGTGGCGTCGTCGACCCGGAAGATCTCGGTGGTCACATCGTTGACGCCGATCATCGGGGTGACGGCGAGCGTCTTCCAGGCGGCCTTGTCCGACAGCCCGAGCACGCCCTTGATCTGCGCCTGCGTCGCCGTCGCCGCCTGGATCGCGTACTCGCCCATGTCGCCGCTGTACGCGGGGCCGTAGTCCATCGCCATGATGTTGACGGCGTCGACGCGTACGCCGTTCTTCCCGGCGTCGGCGAGGAGGTCCACTCCCGGCTGGGTCAGCCCCTCGGGCATGACGGGCAGGGTGAACGACACATCGAGCTCCGGGTGGGCCTTCTGAAGCTGGGCGATGGCCTGGGAGCGGCGGGAGTTGGCGGCGGTGTCGGGCAGTGCCGCACCCTCGACGTCAAAATCGACCTTGGTGAGCCGGTACTGGTCGATGACCTTGCCGTACGCCTTCGCCAGCTCGTCGGCCGAGGAGCAGTTCAGCGCCAGCTCGCGGCCCGCGGCCCCGCCGAACGAGACACGCACGTCACCGCCCTTGGCGCGCAGGGCGTCGATCTGGGCGGCGACCTTGTCGTCGCCGAGGCCGGTGACGCCGCCCCACAGGGGGGTGCAGCCGCCGCCGGCGGTGATGAAGGCGAGGTTGAACTCCTTGACGCCGGTCTTCGCCGCCGTGTCGAGCATGTCGTAGGCGGGATACAGCGAGGTGTCGATGTACGGGGCGAACCGCGCGGACCGCGCCGTCCCGCCGTCCCCGGGCGTGCCCGTGGGCGTGGGGGACGGATCCTCGGTGGGCGTCGGCTCCGTCGTCGGCGTCGGATCCTCGGTGGGCGTCCGCGTGGGCGTGGGGGCCTCCGTCGGGGTGGGCGTGGGCTGCTCGGCAGGGCGGCCGCTGGGCTGCGGGGTCGCTCCCGGGTCCGCCGAGCAGGCGGCCCCGTTGACACGGCAGTCGGCCGGGTCGCCCGCCGTGCCGTCGGCGGAGGTCACAAAGCCGACGGTGACGGAGGCGCCGGGCGCGAGCTCCTTGTTCCAGCTCGCGGGCTTGACGGTGACGCGCCGCCCGTCGACGGTGTGCTCGCCGTTCCACAGCGAACTGATCCGGGTGCCCTCGGGCAGCTCGAACTCCAGCGTCCAGCCGGACTGCACGGCGTCGGTGTCATTGGCGATGACGTACTGCCCGGTGTAGCCGCCGTCCCAGGAGCTGGTCCTGGTGTACGCGGCGCCCACTGCGGCCGCCTGAGCGGTGCCGGTGAACGCGAACGCCGCGCCGCCGATGACGGCTGCCGCGACGACCGCGCCGATGGCCTTGGCGGTGCCGCTCGCCTTGCGCCGGTGCGTACTGCTGCCCATGCCTGCCTGCCTCTGTGGTGCGGGGGTGGGGGGTGGTGCGACAGCACGCTAGCGATCTCGAAACGGACAAATGCCTGTATTCGCACGGCGGTTGGAAGCCTTAGCTTCCGCTTAAGGAAGGCATCGGGCCCGATTAAAGATCAGCGCCCGGTCCGGCCGACCCTCGTCCGGTCCGGCACCCGCTCCCCGGTCCGGCCGACCCTCGTCCGGGCCGGCACCCGCTCCCCGGTCCGACCGGTCCCCCTGGCCCGACCGGCGACCGCTCCCCCGGTCAGGCCGGGACACGCTTGCGACGGCGTACGGCGCCCCCGCGATGCCCCGTCCTGCGCCGCGCCTCCCGGGGGGTACGGCCGCCGAAGCCGTCGAGACCGATCCAGACCCGCACCTCCGTGCCGCCGAGCACCGACCTGCCGATCCGCACATCGCCGCCCGTCGACTCCGCCACCCGGCGCACGATGTCCAGGCCGAGCCCCGTCGAGCCGTCTTTGCCGGTGCTGTTGCCGCGGGCGAGCGCGGCCTCGGGGTCGGCGATGCCCGGTCCGGCGTCCGAGACCAGCACGATCACCGCGTCCTCGCCGTTGTGCACATCGACCGAGAAGGCCGTGCCCTCGATGGTGTGGCGGAAGACGTTGCCGAGCAGCGCGTCGAGGGCGGCGGCGAGTTCGGGGCGGGCGACGGGGATGCGTACGGGACGGTCCACGCCTGCGACGCGCACCTTGCGCCCCTCGTCCTCGGCGAGCGCAGACCAGAAGTCCATGCGCTCCCGTACGACTTCGGCGGCGTCACAGCCCGCTCCGGGCCCGGCGGCCGCGGTCTGCGGCTTGGCCTCCCGGGCCGTGCGGATGATGGTGTCGACTTCGCGCTCCAGCTGCTCGACGGCCGCCCGGGTCTGGTCGGCGGCGGGTCCGTCGCCGAGGGAGGCGGCGTTGAGGCGGAGCACGGTGAGCGGCGTGCGCAGCCGGTGTGAGAGGTCGGCGGCCAGTTCGCGTTCGTTGGCGAGGAGCTGGACGACCTGGTCGGCCATCGAGTTGAAGGCCACGGCCGCCGACCGCAGTTCGGACGGGCCTTCCTCGGGGACGCGGGCGCCGAGCTTGCCCTCTCCCAGGGCGTGGGCCGCGCCGGCCAGCCGCTGGGCGGGCTGGACCATCCGGGCGCCGAGCCGGTCGGCCACCGCGACCGAGCCGAGGACCAGCGCCACGCCGACACCCGCGAGAAGCAGCCAGGCCGTGGTGACGCCGGCGGCGACGTCGTCCTCGGGGACGTACACCTCCACGATGGCGATCTTCCCGGAGGCGATGGCGGTGGGCTGGAGCAGCGCGAATCCGCCGGACGCCTCGCTCACGGAGGCGCGGCCCAGACGCCGCGCGGTCGCCAGGTCCAGCTGCGCGGCCCTGCGGGTGCCGATCTCCAGGGCCCGGCTGCCGGGCTCTCCCGAGGCCGGGACGTGTACGGCGATCCGCCCCGCGGCGCCCGCCTGCGTGGAGGCGACGGCCCGCTCCAGCGGGCCCCGTTCCGCGGTGATGGAGAGGGTGGGGCCGATGGCGGCGGCCTGCCGCTCCGCGTTGGAGAACGCACGGTCCCGGGCCATCTCCTTGATGACGATGCCCAGCGGCACGGCGAACGCCACGACGACCATCGTCGTCACCGCCAGCGCCACCTTGACCAGCGCCCATCTCATCGCGGTCTCACCTCGGGGGCTCCAGTTTCACTCCCACACCCCTGAGGGTGTGCAGATAGCGGGGGCGCGCGGCGGTTTCACCGAGTTTGCGGCGCAGCCAGCTCAGATGAACGTCGATGGTCTGGTCGTCGCCGTAACTCTGCTGCCATACCTCGGCGAGCAGCTCCTTGCGCGGTACGACCACTCCGGGGCGTCCGGCGAGAAAGGCCAGCAGATCGAACTCCCGCCGGGTGAGGTCGAGTTCGGTCCCGTCCAAGTGGGCCTGGCGGCGCAGCGGATCGATGCTGAGCCCGCCGACCTGCAGAACGCGCGGCGGCGGGGCGTCCCCCGCGGAGCGGGCCCGGCGGAGCACGGCGGCCATCCGGGCGGAGAGGTGCTCCACGGAGAAGGGCTTGGTGAGGTAGTCGTCCGCGCCGTCGTTGAGGAGCCGTACGATCTCGGTCTCGTCATCGCGCGCGGTCGCGACGATCACCGGTACGTCGGTGATGCCACGCAGCATCTTCAGCGCCTCCGACCCGTCCAGATCGGGCAACCCGAGATCGAGAATGACCAGATCAAAACGGAAATGGGCCACTTCGCGCAGCGCCTCGAGGGCCGTTCCGACGCTCCGTACGGTGTGGGACGCCTCGGTGAGATGCCGGATGAGGGCGGAGCGCACGAACTGGTCGTCCTCGACCACGAGCACACTTGCCATGGGCGGCACCGTACGCCATTCGGGGGACAGGGGTCCTCTCTGGGACGACGGCGGTGGCGGTGGTGCAGGTGAGGCGCGTGGTGCAGTATGGCCCGGATGCGGAGAGGTCTTGTCCATGCCCTGGCGTGGTCGCTGTCCACGGGGGCGGCGACGGCGTTGTCATGGTGGGGCGTTCATACGGTGATGGCGGGGACGGCGTACGACCCGCCACGCGCGGTGGCGCTGCCCGCCGACGGCTCGGCTGACGCGGCCGGCTCCCCGGCGGCGGGGAACTCTCCCACGCCAGTGGCCTCGTCGACGAGCCGTCCGCCGAAGTCCCCAGGCCCGTCGGCCTCTTCGCCGAACCCGTCCGCCTCGGCGACGTCGTCGGCCTCGTCGAAGCCGGAGAAGTCGACGCCCTCCACCACTCCCCCAGCGTCCTCTTCCGCCCGCTCCGGAAGTTCCGGGGACGTCAAGGGCTACACGGTCGACGGCGGCCGTGTCGTCTTCGATCTCGGGGAGACCTCCGCCGAACTGGTGTCGGCGACGCCGGCGGCCGGCTGGCAGATGCAGGTCTGGAAGCAGCCGACGTGGATCCGGGTGACCTTCACCGAAGGCGGGCGCGAGGTGTCGGTGTTCTGCACCTGGCACGACACCGCGCCTCGGGTGCAGATCGACGAGCGCTGACGGGCGCTGACGGGCGTGACGAGCGCCGACGGGCGGGAACGGGCTACTGGAACACCGCGGGCGGCGGTACGGGGGAGTCTTTGGCGCCCGCGTCGGTCACCGGGGCCGCGCCGCCCGTGAAGTCGACGAGGGCGCGGCCGTGTTCGACGCGTCCCGGGTGCGGGTCGGTCGCAACACGACGGGTCAGCTCGGCGACGGGCAGCGGCACGTCCGCCGCGAGCAGCACGGCGTTGCCGAATCGCCGCCCGCGCAGCACGGCCGGGTCGGCGACGAGGGCGAGCTCAGGAAAGGCCGCGGCGGCGGTGGCGACCTGGGCGCGGAGGTGGGCCAGCGGGGGGCCGTCGGTGAGATTGGCCGTGTACCAGCCGCCGGGCCTGAGCGCCCTGCGGAGCTCGGTGAGGAACTCGACGCTCGTCAGATGCGCGGGGGTGCGGGCCCCGCTGAACACATCGACGATCACCAGATCCGCCCAGGCGTCCGGGACCTTCCCCAGACCCGCGCGGGCGTCGGCGGTCCGGATGCGAATGCGCGCCCTGGGGTCCAGCGGCAGCTGGGCGCGGACCAGCTGGACGAGCGCCGCGTCGATCTCGATCACCTGCTGGGTGGAGCGGGGCCGGGTGGCCGCGACATAGCGCGCGAGGGTGCACGCCCCGCCGCCCAGATGCACGACGTGCAGCGGCCGCCCGGGCGGGGCCGCGAGATCGGTGACATGGCCGAGCCGCCGCTGGTACTCGAAGGAGAGGTGCGTCGGGTCGTCGAGGTCGACATGCGACTGCGGCGCGCCGTCGATGTGCAGGGCCCACGCGTCGGGGCGGTCGCGGTCGGGTACGAGCTCCGCGAGGCCGGTGTCGACGGGGGCGCGGTGGGCGGGGGGCGGGGAGGGTCGGCGCGTGCGTTTTGCCACGGCTCCATTATCGGCCTCGGCTCCCCCGGGGGCCGCTCCCGCGAAGGCGCGGGCCGTTGCGGCCCGGGCGGGTGCTTCTCCCACCCACGCGCCCCTTTCCAGCACCCCGTCGGGCGGGTGGCCGACCATGCGCCTGCGGCTGTGGGGGAGCGTGCAGGGCGGCGCGACAGGGTAAAGCCCGCCGGGAGGGGCGCTAGCGGCAGTTGTCGGCGGCCTCAATCAGACGGGCCGCCTCTCCCAGTGCCTGGCGCAGCACCGCCGGGTCCGTGACCGGGCCCGCGTCGTCCGGGGGAAGCAGCCAGTCCGCGCCTTCCGCACGGGGGCTCGCCACAAGCCGCAGGCCCCGGCCCGAGGTCTGGGTGCAGGCGCTGCCGGGCATGTCCCAGCCGTCCGCCGTGCCCGGCGGCACAAGGAAGCCGAGGGTGTCGCTCGCGTCGTCGTGAAGCACCGGCCCCACCGAGGGCGCCGCCCCGCGGCGGAGGATGTCCACCGCCTCCAGGCCCTGCCGGGCGGGGACGGTCACCAGGTCCGGCAGCACGCTGCCGTCCGGATGGTTCCCGTGCCGCGCGGCGGTCTGCGTGCTCTGCAGGCTCTCCATGCCGACCTCCAACAAGGGGATCGCCTCCTCTGCTCGAGCGGAGCCCGCGCCTCGGACGCGTACGGGAACTCCACATGGTTCAACGCACGGGTCCGTCAAGGGCTACGGCAGCACACCGCCGCAAAGGATGGCAGTTCATGGCAGATCGCGGGCGATATGCCCCTTATATAGCTAAACGCTAAGTGGGGGCGTCGACACAGCAGGTACGTTCTTGCTCCGCCGGAACACGGCTCTACGCAAGAGAGGGCTCGGCCATGGCGGTTCCCAATCTCGCTTTCCGTCGGCTGCGCGGCAATCGCTCGGCGGGCGAGTTCGCGGCGGCGGTGCGCAAGGCCGCCCGGGAGATCGGCGAGCAGGTCTCGTGCGACGCGCGTTACGTCGGACGCGTCGAGTCCGGCGAGATCCGCTGCCCCAACTACGCGTACGAGCGAGTGTTCCTGCATATGTTTCCCGGCCTGACCCTGGAGGACCTGGGGTTCACAGCCCGGGAGAGAGTACGCGGCCGGGCGGCCGCGGCATGCCCGGCCCGCTCGGCACACCCGACGGCACTCGACGGCGACATCGACATAAACGAGGAGAGCGACGTGCTGCGTCGCGCATTCATGACGGGCGGCTCCGCCACCGTGGCGGCCGCGTCTCTCGGGTTCGCGCTCGGGCCCGGGGCCGCGCCCCCGCCCCGGCAGGTGGGCGAGGCGGAGGTGAAGGCCGTCGAGGAGGCGGTGCGGCGCATCCGGCTGCTCGACGACCGGCACGGCGCGCAGCGGCTGTACGAGCAGGCGGCCCAGCCGCTGCGCGCCGCGTACGCGCTGCTCGACGCCGGTGCGGGGAGCCGCCGCTCGACCGTGGACCGGCTGCACGTGGGCGCGGGCGAACTCGCCATCTCCGTCGGCTGGCTGGCGCATGACTCGGGCCGCTTCGAGGACGCCCGCTCGCACTACGCGGAGGCGCTGGCGACGGCCCGCGTGGCGGGCGACGCGGCGCTGGAGGCGCACGCCTTCTGCAACACGTCCTTCCTGGCGCGCGACACCGGGCGTCACCGGGAAGCGGTGCGCGCGGCGCAGGCGGGCCAGCGAGCGGCCGCACGCCTCGGTTCGGCGCGGCTGCTGTCGCTGCTGTCGCTGCGCGAGGCGGGCGGCTGGGCCGGGCTCGGGGACCGTGCGGGCTGCGAGGGGGCCCTCGCCCGGGCGCACGCCTACTTCCAGCGGGGCGCGTCGGAGGCGGATCCGGAGTGGATGTCGTTCTTCGGCGAGCCGGAGCTGGAGGCGCTGCAGGCCCAGTGCTGGGCGGCGCTCGGCGAGTGGCCGCGGGCGGCACGGCACGCCGCGCGTGCCGCGGGTCTGCAGAACCGCCGCTTCGCGCGGAACCTGGCGCTGTACCGGGCGGAGCTCGCCATCGACCTGGCCCGCTCCGGCACGCCCGACGAGGCGGCCGCCGCCGGACACCAGGTGCTGGACCTGGTGGGCGAAGTACAGTCCGCGCGCATTCAGTCGATGCTCTCGGGCACGGCGCGGCTCCTCGGTCCACAGCGCACCGCCCGGGACGTGGCGTCCTTCCTCGACCGCCACGCCACCGCGCTGCGCATCTGAGGCGTGCGGCGGCTCTCAGACGCGCGGCGCTCTGAGACGCGCAGCCTCGCCCCCTGAGCTCGCGGCATCGCTGCGGCGCACGACGTCACTGCGACGCACGGCATCATTGCAGCGCACGACGTCACTGCGGCGGGCGGCATCGCTGCGGCGCACGGCATCACTGCGGCGCACCGCACCTCCGGGACGCTCGCTCCCTACTCCAGGTGCCCCGTGTCGTTCCAGCGGCCGAGCGCCGGCTTTCCGTAGGCCCAGTCGAGGACCGACAGGCTGGTCGGGGCGAGCTTGACCCGGGCGCCGAAGGAGACGTCCTCCCCCAGCCAGCGGGCGGCGACGGCCCGCAGGATGTGGCCGTGGGCGAAGACGAGCGCGTCGCGCTCGGCCGAGCACGCCCACTCCACCACCGCGTCCGCCCGTGCTGCGACCTGCGCCAGGGTCTCGCCGTCCGGGACGCCGTCCCGCCACAGCAGCCAGCCGGGGCGCTGAGCGTGGATCTGCTCGGTGGTCAGCCCTTCGTACGCCCCGTAGTCGTACTCCATCAGCGCGTCCCACGGGCGCGCCCGGTCCGCGAAGCCCGCGAGCGCGCAGGTCTCACTGGCGCGGACCAGGGGGCTCGTGCGCACCTCGACGTCCGGCAGACCGAGCCAGGGGGCGCGGTGGAGCCGCTCGCCGAGCAGTTTGGCGCCGCGCACCCCCTCGTCGAGCAGCGGGATGTCGGTCCTGCCCGTATGTCTGCCGAGCTGCGACCACTCGGTCTGGCCGTGCCGGGCGAGCAGGATGCGCGGTGCCATGAGGGCTTCTCCCTGAAAGTTCGCGTCCGGAGGAGTTCACCGTCCGATGGCTTTCCATCATCGCTCACCTGAACGGGAGGCAACCTCCGGGGGGATTCCGGCGTCCCCTCCTAGGTTGGCCGCCCCGATCGCACACACGCTGGCACATCGTACGGTTGAACACCGCTGGTTAGTTGCCTTAACAGACCATGGAGAGAGACACTCGGATGCCGGATACCGCGACCGTGCCGGATACCGCGACCGCAGGCCGGCGGCCCCGCTGGCAGCCCGAGCTCCTGCTGATCGCCGTGGTCTATGCCGCGTACTCCGGCGGCCGGCTGCTGGCCCGCGGCGACGTGACGACGGCGGTCGACCACGGCCTGGCGATACTCCGGGCCGAGAAGGCGCTCGCACTCGATCTGGAACATCCGCTGAACCGTCTCTTCAGCTCCACCCCCGCCCTCGGCATACCGGCGGACTTCGTATACGCCTCCCTGCACTACCTGGTCACGCCCGCCGTCCTCATCTGGCTCTTCCGCCGCCGCCCGGCCCGCTACCGCGCCGCCCGCGCCTGGCTGATGATCTCCACGCTCCTCGGCCTCGTCGGCTTCACACTGGTGCCGACCTGCCCGCCGCGGCTGCTGGACGCCGCACACGGCTTCGTCGACACAATGGCTCAGTTCAGCTCGTACGGCTGGTGGGGCGGCGAGGCCAGCGCCCCGCGCGGCCTGGGCGGCATGACCAACCAGTACGCGGCGATGCCCAGCCTGCACGTGGGCTGGGCGCTGTGGTGCGGAGCAGTGCTCTGGCGGCACGGCCGCACCGCTCCCACCAAGGCGTTCGCCGTCGGCTACCCCCTGCTCACCGCCGTCGTGGTGATGGGCACCGCCAACCACTACTTCCTCGACGCGGTCGCCGGGGCCGCCGTCATGGGCGTCGGCGCGCTGCTGACGCGGCCGGCGATGCGGCTCCTCGACCGGGTGAGCGCGGTCCTGCCCCGGGAGGCGAACTCCCGCGCTGTCAGTGACGGATGCAAGACTTCGGCGGGTGAGCGAATCCCTGGACAGCGGACCTCCTCCGCAGCCTCCGCAGAAGCGGAATGCACAGCGGACCCCAAAACCGCCGTCGGCGCAGGCTCCGTCAGCGCTGCCGCCGACGCCGGCGGCGGGGCCGACGACAGCGCTCCGGCAGCGACTCGCTGAGCTGCGCGGGCCCGGCGCGCAGCCGCATCCGCTCGACGCCCGCGCGCTGGCCGCCCTCGCCGCAAACCCCGGCTGCCGCCGACGCGCGCTGCTCGACGGCGCGGGGGTGGACAAGGCGGCGCTCGCGGCCGCGCTGGGGTCGCCCGCCGCCTTCGGGCAGTCGCAGTTCGCGTTCGTCCGGGGCAATGCCTTCGAGGCGAAGGTCAAGGCGGACGGCGGAGCTGAGCTGCTCCGGCTGCTGGGCGTGGACGCCCCCGGGGAGGTCCGCACCCCCGATCTGGCGGCCGCCGGCCCCCAGGGGCGCGCCGCCCGCACCTCGCTCGCGCTGCGGGAGGCGACGCAGGCCGCGGCGGAGGGTGACGCCTGGACGCTGCTGGACCATCCGATGCTGGCCCTCGATGTGGCCGGATCGCCCGCCTATCTGGAGCCGGACGCGGTGGTGGTCCGGCCCGACGGCCGCTGGACGGTCGTCGAGATCAAGTCCTTTCCGATGGTCGACGCGGCCGCCGACCCGTCGAAGGTCGGCGCCGCCGCCCGGCAGGCAGCGGTGTACACCCTGGCCCTGGAGCGGATCGCGGCCATGACGGGCGGCGCCCGGGTGGAGACGTCGGTGCTGCTGGTGTGCCCCAAGGACTTCTCCAACGTGCCGACGGCGTCGGTCGTGGACGTACGCAAGC
Source organism: Streptomyces chengmaiensis (assembly GCF_029846775.1). NCBI lineage: Bacteria > Bacillati > Actinomycetota > Actinomycetes > Kitasatosporales > Streptomycetaceae > Streptomyces > Streptomyces chengmaiensis. Next base: position 115,012 of record NZ_JARWBG010000018.1, on the reverse strand, counting down.
AGCTCGCGGTCACCCGACGCCAGCTGGCCCGGATGACCCGGATCGAGGACATCGCCGCCGCGCTGCCGGAAGACGTGAGCTTTGATCTGGAGCAGTCGGCGAGCAAGCTGACCACGGCCGTCGAATCGGTGTCCGCGGTGTACGCCCCCGAGTGCCTGGCCGCCTGCGAACTGGCCTTCCACTGCCGGGACCGGGCCCGCGCGGAGGGTGCGGTGGCGGCGCTGGGGCGCGGGGTACGGGGCGAGCTGGGCGGGCTCGCGACCGTGGGGGCGGTGCTGTCCGCGGCCAGGGGCGCGTCGGGCGACCCGGACGATCCGGCGGTGGCGGCGCTGCGCCGCGCGGCGGCCCTGCGGGCGGAGGCGCTGTCCGCGGCGGACCGCCGTCCCGGGGGACCGGGACCCGCGCTGCCGCACGCACGCGCAGTCCCGGAGCGGGACACCGGGATGGCGGCGGTCCCGCACGGCGGTATCCGGGATGTGCCGACCGCGGTGGGCGGGACGGCGTCGGGGACCGCCCGCGGGGACCGCCACACGGCCGATGCCGAGGGTGCGGCACGCCCCGAGACCGCGGCGCCCTGCGCACTGCGCCAGCCTGCGGGCCGCGCCGTCGCCGGACGCCCCGCGGAGGGCACGGCCGTCAGCGGCCGTGGCAGAACCACGGGGCGGGCAGAGGGACGTGAGGCAGGAGGGCGGGAGACATCAGGACGTGAAGGCGGCGCCCCCGGCGCTCGCGGCGTCGGCGGGGAGGTGCACGGCTGATGTCTTTGATCTCCGCACTCGCCAGGCTTGAGGCCGTCGAGGCGGGGCGGGCGCAGCCGCTCGCCACCGTGCGGCACCGGCATCTGTCGGAGCGGCCCCTCGTGCTCGTACCGCTGACCACCGCGGGCGAGGCGGGCGCGCCGCTGGGGGCGCTTGTGGGCTCCGACCCGGAGGAGCCACGGCTGCTGGCGGTGCCGCAGCCGCGGGACCGGGATCTGCGGTCCGCGTTCCTGGCGCAGCTGGCGGACGCGGTGCTGCCGCATCTGGAGTCGTACGCCGACGATGTGGAACCGGCCGAGCGCAAGGAGACCGACCCCGAGACCGGCAAGCGGGTCACGGTCCAGACCGAGCTGTGCGCGGACGCGCCGCAGCTGATCGTCCCGAGCCGCGCGGGCGTGGAGTACGTGCGGCTGCTGGGCCGCTCCATGCGCTTCCGCCGCACCGCCGAGCAGGACCCGGACGCCCCCTATCCCGCGCCGCCCCGGGTGCCGTTGCTCGGCCGCTGGCTGACGCACTACGGAGAGCGGGCACGGGTGCCGGGCTCCTCGCTGCTGCTCGCCGCGACGGACCTGCTGAACCGACACTGGGCTACCGGCCAGTCGAACCTGGAGGACCAGCATCTGGGGGCGCTGCTCGCCTGGGTCGACCCCCCGGAGGCGGAGTCGGGCGCGGAGGCCGCGCTGCGCGCGGAGCTGGCGCGGGACTCCGGGGGGCAGCTGCTGTGTCCCCCTGCGGGCCCCGCCACCGATCCGGCCTTCGACAACCGGCTCCTGGCCCCTGCGATGGAGCGGTACGACCGGGCGCGCATGGCCCTCGCGACCGCGGAGGACGGCGCTGCGGCGGATATGCGGCTGGGTGAGCTGACCCGCGCGGAGCGGGAGATCCGCGAGCTCCTGGCAAGTCAGCTGCGGCCCACGTGGCGGGCGGTGTGGCGGTGCATCGAGCTGCTGCGGGAGCTTCCGGAGGGGCCGCGGGCGGACGGGCGGTGGACGCGTGACCGGTGGTCGTTCACGGGGCACCGCGACCGGGTCCGGGCGGGCGAGCCGCCGCAGCCGCGGCGGGACGACGCGGTGACGGCGGCGCAGAAACTGGCCACCCGCGAGACCGCCCAGGCGCAGCTGGACGCCCAGGAGGCTCTGGACGATCCGCTGGTGATGGCCGGGCGCAGGCTGGCCGGGGAGGCGTTCGCGTCCGAGGTGACGGATGTGGTGATGGCCTGGTCGGAGTCGAAGCGGCCGAGCCCCCGGCCGCTGGTCACGGTCCGCACCAACGACCGGCCGCATCTGGGCGGAGACGGTGGCCCCGGCGGAGACGGTGACGCCGCCGACGACGGAGCCGGAGACGGAAGCAGCGTGGGCGGAAACAGCGCGGGCAGGGGGACGAAGGTGTTCCGCGTGCTGGCCGACGGCAAGTCGCAGACGGCGGAGTTCGTCGGCCGGGAGGCGGACGGCTCACTGGTGCTGCGGCTCACCGACCGTATGGGCCGCTCCAAGGAGCCCGCCGAGGGCTCCGTCCCGGACAAGGGCGACCGGATCGTCTGGACGCTCTTCGAACATGAGCAGAGGGGCGGCCCGAAGCTGCCCGACCCGGAGGAGACCCCATGGACCCACGGCGGCCCGCCGACGACGGAGCCGGAGCTGCCGGACGTGGTGACGGTGGAGGACGTGCTGTGAGGCGGACGGGGGCGGTGCGCGTGGCGGATGCTCCCCGGCGCCGGGCGCCGGGGAGCGCCCGCACGCGGTGCCGCGACCACACCCGGGACCACACCCGCGCGGAGGGCCGCGCCCACACGCGGTGCGATATCCGCACGCCAGGCGGTGACCGCACGCCGGACCGCGCCCGCACGCGGAGCGATATCCGCACGCCAGGCCGCGTCCGCACGCCGGGCTGCGACCGCACCCGGGACCGCGCCCGCGCGGAGGGCCGCGCCCGCACGCCGGGCTGCGACCGCACCCGGGACCACGCCCGCGCGGAGGGCCGCATCCGCACGCGGAGCGGCGACCGCACGCCGGACCGCGCCCACACGCGGAGCGATATCCGCACGCCGGGCGGTTTCCAGGCGCCGGAGCGGGAGCAGGACGGTGTTCCCGCCCCGCGCCATGTGCCCGGCCGACGCCGTGTCGCATGCGCCGCAGGCGGGTTCGCCGCAGGCGACGTCCTCGCGGCCGGGGTCCCAGCGAGCGCCCGCGTGTCCGCGAGGGCCGGCCGGTGTGCGGTCTGCGAAGGAGGCAGCAGGTGAACGTGTTCGATCCCGGCGCGGCCGCTGCACGCGCCACCGAGGCGATCCTCGCCGACACCCTGCACAGCCCGCACCGCGGCGTCGTCGTCGACTCGCCGCCCGGGGCCGGCAAGTCCACGCTCGTGGTGCGCGCCGCACGCGAGCTGGCCGCGGCCGGTCGGCCGCTGATGGTCATCGCGCAGACAAACGCACAGGTCGACGACCTTGTCCTGCGGCTCGCCGAGAAGGACCCGCGGCTGCCGGTGGGCCGGCTGCACAGCAGCGATCCCGACCCGTACGACAAGGCGCTGGACGGCCTCGACAACGTCCGCACCTCCGCGAAGGCAGCAGACCTCTCGGGGCTCGACGTGGTGATCTCCACCGCCGCGAAGTGGGCGCATGTGCAGAACGTGGAGCCCTGGCGGCACGCCATCGTCGACGAGGCGTACCAGATGCGCTCCGACGCGCTGCTCGCCGTCGCGGGGCTGTTCGAGCGTGCGCTGTTCGTGGGCGACCCGGGGCAGCTCGACCCGTTCTCGATCGTCGGCGCGGAGCAGTGGGCGGGGCTGTCGTACGACCCGTCCGCCAGTGCGGTCTCCACCCTGCTCGCACACAATCCGGACCTGCCGCAGCACCGGCTGCCGGTGTCGTGGCGGCTGCCGGCGTCGGCCGCGCCGCTGGTGTCCGACGCGTTCTACCCGTACACGCCGTTCCGCAGCGGGACGGGCCCCGAGGACCGACGGCTGGCCTTCGGGGCCGCCTCGGACGGCTCGGCTGCGGACCGGGTGCTGGACGAGGCGGCCGAGTCGGGGTGGGGCCTGCTGGAGCTGCCCGCCCGGCACACGCCGCGTACGGACCCCGAGGCGGTACGGGCAGTGGCCCTGGTCGTCCGCCGGCTGCTGGACCGCGGGGCGGCGGCGACCAGCGAGCGCTCCCCGGAGCCGACGCCGGTGACCGCGGACCGGGTCGCGGTCGGCACGGCCCACCGCGACCAGGCGGCGGCGGTACGGGCGGCGCTGGCGGAGGCGGGCGTGAGCGGGGTCACCGTGGACACGGCGAACCGCCTTCAGGGGAGGGAGTTCGACGTCACGGTCGTGCTGCATCCGCTGTCTGGGCGTCCCGACGCGACGGCTTTCCACCTGGAGACGGGCCGGCTGTGCGTGCTGGCTTCCCGGCACCGGCACGCGTGCGTGGTGGTGTGCCGGGCAGGGGTGACGGACCTGCTGGACGAGCATCCGTCGACGGAGCCGGTGCAGTTGGGGGTGACGGTGAAGTTCCCCGACGGATGGGAGGCGATGATGACCACACACGATCACCTGTCCAACCACAGGGTGCCGTGGCGACCGTGATGTGCGCGCCGGCCTGACCGGCGCGGCGTACCAAACCGCCCCCGCCCCCGCGCCCGCACCTGCGCGCCCCTGCCGGGCTGCCGCCGGAGGCGACCCGGGGGCCAGGGGCCTGATCCCCCACCCTGGTCCCCGATCGATCCTTCCCCTTCCCGAAACGAGGGCCTCCGTCCCCAGCCCTCCCCCGCAAGGGGCAGCGGCGGCTTCGTGCTCCCGCCCGGAGCCGCCGCGGAACCGCATCCGGCCGGTCTCCGCACAGGCCGGGGAATCGCCGCGCAGGCCGGGGGAAGGAGCCACCGCGCTCCGCCGTCCACGGCGGCAGGCGGCAGGCGGCAGGGGACCCCGCCCGCGCCGCACGGGCCGCACGCTCACGAGGTACCCGGCCCCCTTTGGTCACCCGTGTTCCGAGCTCACCCGGCAGGGGTCGGGCGACGCGTACTTGCGGTGGGCGGGACAATGAGAGGGCAGCGGGGGCGATCTTCGGTGGAGTGGGTTGAGGAGGAGAGTGCGCATGGCGGAATCCGAGCGGGGCGAGCGCAGGCTGCGGCCGGCGCCGTTGATCTTCGAGCCTGCGGAGGCCGCCGCCGACCCCGAGCACTTCTTCGATCTGGAGTCGATGGAGGATCCACGCGAGCTGCTGGCGCGGGCCACGGAGCTCACGCTGGCGTTCCGGGCCGCGACGGACCGGGCCATGGAGTTCCAGGCCGTCGCCGCCGCGCAGCTCGCCGACCCCCGGCGGTTCGACCGGCTGACCGCCGCGGACATCGCCGCCCGTGCGGAGTGGACCGAGGACTACGCCCGGAAGATGATCGAGTTCGGGCGCGATCTGCTCCGGGACGCGACCCCGTGAACACTGCGCCGTGAACACGGTGCCGTGAGCATAGGGCCGTAGATCCGCCGGACAACCCTCGCAGGGCCTAACGGCCGCACACGCGTGCGGCACTACGCCACTGGCACCGCAGCCCCGCATATGCCGCGGGGCAAGGTACCCCCTCCCGCACTCCCGTGTCCGCGTTTTCCCAACTCTCGGAAACCGGCATCTCACTCTCGGTAGATCTTGGAGCCATGACTACCTCGTCTGCCCGGCTCCCGGACACACCCCTCCACGTCGGCCAGGTCACCGCCCCCGGGGCGGAGTGGCTGGCCTCCGCCGAGGCGTGCCCGAGCGGTGCGCTCTGGGCATGGCGGACGCAGCCGACCGCGCCCGCCGCGCTGCCCTGCGGCACGGTCTTCGACGTCGTGAACGTGCCGGCGGTCTTCGGGCGACGGATGCTCGACCGGCTCTGGGAGGAGGGCCCGGGATCGGGTCCCGCAGCCGTGCACCGGGGCCGGATGCTGCTCTTCGCCGCGCCCGGGGCCGCCCAGCGACTGCCGTCCCTGCTGCGCTGGGAGGCATGGGGCGACAGCGTGCCGCCGCTGATCTGCCATGGCGCGGGGGATGCCGTGACCGTTCCGCCGCTGACCCCGTCGGACCCCGCCGGGCCGCGGTGGCTGGTGGCCCCGGACACCCGCAACCCATGGCTGCCGGGGCCCGAGGTGCTCGTCTGGGCCGCCGTGCGGGCGGCGCGGGCGGCCGGCGCCGCAGAGGTCCGGGTATCGATTTTTCCTCCCGCCGATCAGGATGCTAAGGTCTACGACNCCTCCCGCCGATCAGGATGCTAAGGTCTACGACGTCAGCAGGCGCCGCTAGCTCAGTTGGTTAGAGCAGCTGACTCTTAATCAGCGGGTCCGGGGTTCGAGTCCCTGGCGGCGCACAGACGACAAGAAGGCCCCTATCGCATCGCGCGAGGGGCCTTCTTGCGTACACCGCGCCGTCGGCACGGTCAGACCGTGCTGATCCGCACCGTCCACGCGCCCGTACGCGTCCGCTCCGCGACCTCCACCCGGGTCCGCTTCCCCGGCGCGCCCGGCGTTGTGAAGGTCTCGCCGACGCCCAGAGGCGCGTCCGCGAGCGGCGGGTAGACGGACTCGTCCCAGCAGGCCTCGGTCTCCGGGTGGGTGTCGATCACCTGGACGGGGCCGCGACCCGAGGCCGCCGCCGCCCGTACGCGGTACAGCAGCACGCCCTCGGTACAGGTCTCCTCGTCATTGCCGGCCGCGCCGCGGGCCTCGACCGCCAGGACCGTGTCAGGGCCGGTCCGCACGACCGCGAGCCGGGTGCCGAGGCTGCCGCCGGGCGCGGGCGCGGCCGCGATCGTCTCCAGTGTGATCAGCGAGGTCCCCGTGACACAGTGCACGGCCGTGCGGTCCAGCCAGCCCAGCTTCCACTTGTGCCAGCCGAACAGGTCGGGCGCCATGCCGAACTGGCTGCCCATCACATCCCAGTCCCCCACATGGGTGTCCCAGTCGCCCTTGCCGTCCGTCGGCCGGTGGTAGAGGTCGGGGAGGTCGAAGACATGACCGGTCTCATGGGCCAGCACATGGCGGTCCGGCGGATGGCGTTCGAAGACCGTGACCACCCTTCTGATGTCGACGCCGTCCGCACGCAGCGGCCGCTCCAAGTTGACGACCTTCGTGGCGTCGGAGTCGACGCCCGGAGCGTCCGGGTCGGCCACGAGATACACGATGTCGTAGCGGGAGTAGTCGACCTCCGGATCGGTCACGGCGAGCGCGTCGCGCAGATAGGCGCTGCGTCCCTCGGGGCCCCAGTCCCGCCTTATCGCGTACGCGGTGGAGGGTTCGGGCATCGTCACCCACCGCGGCTGTGGGTGCGCGCGCAGGGTGAACCCCCCGTACGAGGCCTGGTGGAAGAACTCCGTGGTGGCCGGGAAGTGGTCGGCCGCCAGCTCGCTCGGCCGGTACCGGGGGGTGGAGTCGGGGAACGCCAGGAAGACCATGACCGCGTCCAGCGCCGCGGCCGGTCTCGGATAGGCGGAGTTCCAGGAGTCCAGGCCGAGCGAGTGGTGGGCGCCGGTACGGCGCAGCGCGCAGGGCTCCGAGGAGCTCTCGGCCGCCGCGGGGCCGGCCACGAGGGATGTGGCGGCCAGGGCGATAAGCGAAGTGAAGGCGGCCGCTGCGCTGCGCAGTCGCGTGAGTTCCACTCCCTCGGGTGTTCCCGCGGGTGCATGCTGACCCTCCACGTGGACCTCCGGCTGCGGAACGAGCGACACCTCTCCCAGCCTGTGCGGAATCGCGGGTGTTTGCCCTGTTCCACTGCACCGCCCGGGTGACCGAGCCGACGCCCTGTCGACACCGAGCCGAGACCGTGGGTCAACGAGCGTCAGGGAGGAACATCCGGCGACACTCCGATGACTCCCTGAACGTCACATTCAGTCAGTACGGGGGTAGCCCCTGTTCTCACCCGCGCAGAAACGATCGGCCCTTGTTCGGGGGCAGTCCGCCCCAGGGGTGAGAGGCTGGAAGGGCTGCCGGACAAGCCTCTATGCTCGGCACACTTTCCCCCAGTTCGACCTGGCCAGCCTTTCCCGACCACATGTGAACGGCCTGTACGACTCAACTGCACTGCGGGAGTGAGCGGTGAGCGGATTCTCCGAAGGACCAGGGCCGGCGGGAGTCGCAGCGCCCGTCGGCACGCTGATTTCAGTGACAGAGAGTGGCGAGGAGCGGCGGACACGGGCCGCCGGCTGTCTGGCGGTGGACTGCCGCGCCGCCCAGTATCCGGCCATGGACAGCCGGGCCATGGACAGCCGGGCCATGGACAGCCGGGCCATGGACAGCCGGGCCATGGACAGCCGGGTCATCGACCACCGGGCCCCGGACGGCCGGGTCATCGACCACCGGGCCCCGGACGGCCGTGACACGGACGACCGGCACACAGACGGCAGCGGCCCGGAGTGCCGGCACACAGGCGGCGGCCCTCAGAGCCGGGCCGCGGGCCGCCGCGCCACCCGCTCTGCGGCATCCGACTACCGGGCCGCCTTCAACGCCGCCCATATGGCGATGGCCGTCGTCGACCACGAGGGCCTGGTGGTCTCGGCCAACGACGCGCTCGCTCTGCTGTTCGACGCCGAGCCGTCGGGCGTCGAAGGCCGCTGCGCGGCCGAACTGGTCGACGTCGCCTCGGACGGGCGCACTTGGCACGCCTACCGCGAGGTCCTGCGCGGCCGCCGCTCCCGGTTCCGCTGCACCCGCCGCCTCAAGTACCCCGACGGCCGCCCCCTGTGGGCAGAGATCACCGTGACCCCCATGGCCGGCGACGGCCGTACGGTCCTGCTGTCCGTCGCCGACATCAGCGACCGGCGCGAGCTGCGCGCGCGGCTGCGCCACCTCCAGATGCACGACCAGGTGACCAGGCTGCCCAACCGCACCCTGTTCTTCGAGCGGCTCACCGCGGCGCTGGAGTCATCGGCGTACGACGAGGGTTCCACGGGCCGGATCGGGCTGTGCTACCTGGATCTCGACGGCTTCAAGGCGGTGAACGACACCCTCGGCCACCGGGTCGGCGACCGGCTGCTCGCCGCGGTCGCCGCGCGGCTGTCGGAGTGCGTGGCGAGGGCGGCGGGCGGCCAGGGCCGCGGGGGCGAGGGAGCGGCCCCCCGGGGCGACGGGCGCGGCAGAGGCGGCGCAGGCGGCGGACATCTCGCGGCCCGGCTCGGGGGCGACGAGTTCGCGATCCTCGTCGAGGACTCGACGGGGACGGAACAACTCGCCGACCTCGCCAGGACCGTGCTCACCGCACTGCAGCAGCCGTTCGACCTCGCCGGCCAGCGGCTGTCGCTCTCCGCCTCGATCGGAGTCGTGGAGCGCCCGGTGGCGGGCACGTCCGCCACCGGGCTGATGCAGGCCGCGGACACCACCCTGTACTGGGCCAAGGCGGACGGAAAGGCCCGCTGGACCTTCTTCGACCCTGAGCGGAACGCTCACCGGATGACCCGTCAGGCGCTCGCCTCGACGCTGCGTCCAGCGGTGGAGCGGGGCGAGTTCCAGCTGGAGTACCAGCCGTTGGTGGGCCTCGCGGACGGGGTCGCGCACGGGGTGGAGGCGCTGGTCCGCTGGCGGCACCCGCAGTTCGGCACGCTGACGCCGAATCGGTTCATCGGAATCGCCGAAGAGGACGGGTCGATCGTCCAGCTCGGGCAGTGGGTGCTGCGGACCGCCTGCCGGCAGGCCAGGCGGTGGCAGGAGGACCATCCGAAGGCGCCGCCGCTGTTCGTCAGCGTCAATGTCGCGGTGCGCCAGGTCTGGGACTCCGACCTGGTCGCGGATGTGGCCGGAATCCTGGCGGAGACCGGGCTCGCGCCTCATCTGCTCCAGCTCGAGCTGACCGAGTCCGCGGTGATGGGCTCGGCGGGCCGTCCCCTCCAGGCGCTCCAGGCGCTCAGCGACATGGGTGTGCGGATCGCCATCGACGACTTCGGAACCGGGTACTCGAACCTGGCGTATCTGAGCCGGCTGCCGGTGTCCGCGCTGAAGCTCGACGGGTCCTTCGTCCGCGGCTTCCAGGACGAGACGCACCCGAACCCGGCCGACGAGACCATCGTCGAGGCGATGGTGGACCTCGCGCACCGGCTGGGGCTGACGGTCACCGCGGAGTGCGTCGAGACGGCGGGGCAGGCGGAGCGGCTGCGGCGCATCGGCTGCGACACCGGGCAGGGCTGGCTGTACTCCAGAGCCGTCGCCCCGGAGCGCATCGACCACATGATCGGCGCGAGCCCGCTCCCGGTCTGATGATCCCCCGGCTCCTCTCAGGGGTGTGCCCCTGTCCGATATGGATCTATCGTGATGAAAAGGGGGGACATCTGCACGGCTCGGCTGGAGAGGAAGTGATCACCATGGCCGGCCGGAACCGAGGAGAGATCGAGTCGGAGATCAAAGAGACCCTGGGGCTCGTTCCCGCCTTCTTCGCCGAGATACCCGACAGCCTGCTCGAGGCCGAATGGGAGATCTTCAAGACCCTGGAGCTCGGCGAGACGCTCATTCCGAACAAGTACAAGGAACTGATCGGGATCGCCCTGCACTCCGAGACCAAGTGCCGCTACTGCACGCTGTTCCACACCGAGGCCGCGAAGCTGTTCGGCGCCACGGACGAGGAGATACAGGAAGCCGTCCACTACGCCAAGAACAGCCTCGGCTGGAGCGCCTACCTCAACGGCATGCGCGTGGACTACGACGGGTTCGCCCAGGAGCTCGACCAGATCAAGGACTACCTCAGCTCGAAGGCCTGATCCGCGATGGTCCTCGACTGGGCTCGCCCCGGGGTGCTGAACGTCACGTCGCACGCGTACGAGTTCGCCGCCCTGGTCGCCGCGGCGCGGTATGTGGCCGAGACCGCGCCGGAGGACATCCCGCCCGAGGCGCTGCGGCAGCTCCGGGGCATTCTCGACGACTACGACACCCAGATGGCGCGTCTGCGCGACGGCGCGCCCGGCTGACGCACACCGCCCCCCGACCGTTCCTCCGGTCGGGGGGCGGCGGCCTGCGGGGGCAGCAGACAGCGGGTCAGCAGACGCCGAGGTCCTCCCAGACGCCCCATTCACCGGTGGTCCCGGGCTCCTCGCCCTGTGTCCACCACTTGGCGCGCCATGTGTGGCCGTTGTGGGAGACCCTGGTGTCCGCCGTGTAGACGGCGGCGGCACTCCACGCCCCGGACGTGCAGCCGGACGGCGGGGCCGTCGGGGTCGGAGTCGGCGTCGGAGTCGAGGTTGAGGTGGGAGTCGAGGTTGAGGTGGGAGTCGGGGTCGGGGTGGGAGTCGGGTCCGGGTCCGGGGAGTCGCCGACCGCCGCGACGATCTCGTTGAGCAGCGTGGTGTTCGCGTCCAGGCCGAGCAGCGAGTACATCATCGCTCCCGCGAGACCGCGGCTTCGGGCGTAGTCGGCACGGGCCTGCACGGCCCGCTTGTCGAGCCCGGTGAAGAACTCGCCGTCCTTGTAGAAGTACGCGGCCTTCGCCTCGTCGTCCCAGAACGTCGTCGCCGGGTCGTCGACGATGCCGCCCAGCTCCTTGTAGTGCGCGATGCCCGCCTGCTGGGAGACCGGCCGGGCGGCGGAGGCGCCGGCGGCGGACTGTGCGAGGCCGTTGTCGGCCCCGGCGGGCACGCCCTTCCAGCCGCGGTAGTAGAACTCGTACCCCAGCGTCAGCTTGTCCGCGGGGAAGCCTCCCGCGATGCCGTAGGCCGCGTTGCCGTCGATCCAGGAGTCGATGGCGTTGTCGATCGAGTACTTCTGGTCTCCCGGCGCGATCGGGTCCGTCGGGTCGGACGCCGGGGAGTACAGCGGGGACTGGTGGTAGGTCGGTCCGTCCGCGTCCCACGCGCCGTGCATGTCGTACGTCATGATGTTCGCGTAGTCGAGATACGCGCCGATCTTGTCGGTCTCAATGTGCTTGATCTTGTCCTGGCCGGCCGGGAGCGCTGCGGTGAGCAGGTACTTCTTACCGCCGTGAGCCGCGCCGTACGCATCGAGCTGCTCGCGGAACTCGGCCAGCAGGAGGGTGAAGTTCTGCTTGTCCTCGGGGCCGTAGTGGTTGCCGAGGTGGCCGCCGCTCGATCCCGGGTACTCCCAGTCGATGTCGATGCCGTCGAAGATCCCGGCGGCGGTCCCGGGCCCGCCGAATCCTCCCTCGACCGGCAGATCGCCGTCCAGGTACTGCCTGATGCAGGACGAGACCAGCTTCTTGCGGCCCGCGTCGGTCTTCGCCGCGTCATGGAAGTACTTGGAGTAGGTCCAGCCGCCCAGCGAGATATTGATCTTCAGATGCGGGTGCTTCGCCTTCAGCTTCTTGAACTGGTTGAAGACTCCGGCGATCGGCTGGTCCCACTTGTCGGCCACGCCGTCGACGCTGTCGGCCGCGGAGAAGGACTTCTGGTAGTCGGCGTAGGAGTCGCCCGCGCCGTCGCCCGCGTTGGGGTTGTTGTCGTCCCCCGCCGCCTTGTTGGCCATGAAGCAGGTGAGGTCGGTGGGGTGGATATTGCCGAACGAGTAGTTGATGACGTCCAGCTTCTCCGCGATGCCCCGGGTGTCCAGATGCTGCGGGTAGAAGGCGTTGCCGTACACGCTCCACTGGTCGTAGTAGGCGATCTTGACGCCGCCGGAAGCCGCGGCGGACGCGGCGGAGTCTGCGTCCGCCGCGCCGGCGGTGCCCGTGGCGGCGAATCCGGCCACGGCGCCCGCGGCGAGCGCCGCGGTCGTCAGGGCCGCGAGCAGGGGTCTGCGGGAGCGTTTGCGGGCACGCACGTGCTGCCTCCGGGGGTTGCGCGGAACGGGTGGTCTCACATGGGAGTTGGAGCAGTGATAGCGATCCGGCCAACCGCGCGTCAATGGTCTGAACCAGATTGAGGACTAGACCAATCTGGAAGGAAACGCGCTTGTCAGAGACGTGGGCACAGCGAACCAAACCGCTCGCCACCGGGGTGACGAGCGGTTTAAGGATCTATTAAGTGCAGGGGGACGCGGACGGGCGCCGCTTGGACCAATCCCGCGGGGAAACCCAGGTTTTACCTTCCGGGCGCCGCCTCCGGCAGCCCGTCGGCGCCCGGCAGCCCGTACGCGTCCGCGATCAGCTCATAGCTGCGCACCCGCTCCTCACCCCCGTGGACGTTGGCGGTGATCATCAGCTCATCCGCGCCGGTGCGCTTCTGCAGATCGTCCAGGCCCGCCCGGACGGCGTCGGGGGTGCCGTGCACCACGTTCGCCAGCCAGCCGTCGGCGAACTCCCGCTCCTGCGGGGTGAACGGATACGCCTCCGCCTCCTCCGGCGTGGGAATGAGCCCCGGCCGCCCGGAGCGCAGCCGGAGCATCGACAGCGCGCCCGTCAGCGCCTGGCGGCGGGCCTGCCGCGCATCCTCCGCGGCCAGCGCGGAGACGCCGATCAGCGCATACGGGGCGTCCAGCACAGCCGAGGGCCGGAACGCCTCCCGGTACAGATCGAGCGCCGGGACCGTGTTCCGCGCCGAGAAGTGGTGGGCGAAGGCGAAGGGCAGTCCCAGCGCGGCGGCCAGCCGGGCGCTGAAACCCGAGGAGCCGAGCAGCCAGACCGGGGGGCGCGCGGAGGGACCCTGCACGGGACCGGGGACCGCGTGGACACGGGAATACGGGTGCCCGTCGGGGAAGCCGTCGTCGAGGAAGCGGGTCAGCTCGGACAGCTGCTGCGGGAACTCGTCCGCCCCCTCCGCGAGCCGGTCGGTGCGGCGCAGTGCGGCCGCGGCCCCGCCGTCCGTGCCGGGGGCGCGCCCGAGCCCCAGGTCGATCCGGCCGGGGGCCAGCGCTTCCAGGGTGCCGAACTGCTCGGCGATGACCAGCGGAGCGTGGTTGGGGAGCATCACCCCGCCCGAGCCGAGGCGGATGCGGTCGGTGTGGGCGGCGAGGTGGGCGAGGATCACGGCCGGCGAGGAGGAGGCCACGCCCGGCATGGAGTGGTGCTCGGCGACCCAGTGGCGGCAGTAGCCGCGCCGTTCGGCGAGCCGGGCTATCCGCACACTGGTCGCCAGGGCCGCGGACGCGGTGCTCCCGCTGCCGACCGTCACCAGATCCAGTACGGACAGGGGGACGGGGGCGACGCCGTGCGCCGTGCCCCGTACGCCCGTCGGCGTCTCTGCGGCCTCTGCGGCCTCTGCGGCGTCCACCGGTGGTGCCTCCTGCGCTTGTGCTGCGGGTCTGAGCTGACAGATGTCAGAGCAGCAAACAGGAGGCAACCTCCGGTTATTCCCGTACCCCGCCGGCCCCTGGCCGGCCCCCGCGCCCCGGTCAGTCCCCGCGCTCCAGGCGCTCCGGGCGGGCGAACAGCGCGCCCAGGCCGTCCCCCCAGGCCTTCCGGTCGGCCAGCCTCAGACCCTCCCACACGGTCACCTGGTTGGCCGTCAGCACCGGTTTGCCCAGGGCCTCCTCCAGCTCGTCCAGATACGCGGCGGTGTGCAGCGCGGTGTCCGGCATCAGCACCGCCTCGGCGTCCGGATGGTCTCCCGCGCGGGCCAGCCGAAGGACCTGCTCACGTTCCCAGGCGCCGACCTCCTCGGCGGTGACGATGCCGCTCGCGCGGTTGCCGACCACCTCGGCGCCGGAGGCCTTGAGGAAGTCGGTGAACAGATCCGTCACGTCCTGCGGATAGGTGGCGGCGACGGCCACGCGCCGTACGCCCAGCTCCCGCACGGCGTGGGCGAAGGCGAAGGACGTGCTGGAGGCCGGCAGGCCCGCCGCCCGGGCGAGCGAGCGGATCTGGTCGTGGGCGCCCTCCCACCCGTAGACGAAGCTGCCGCTGGTGCACGCCCACACCGCCGACTCGGCGCCCTGCAGACGCAGCTCCTCCACCCGTGCGGCCAGCCGATCGGCCGAACCCATCTCCAGCAGCGCGTCGACCCGGTGGGCGTCCTCGCCGATGTCGGTGTGGACGACGGCCAGTCTGATGTCGCTGTCGAGCATCACCTCGATGCGGGGGTAGTCGTCCTCGGCGGAGTGCCCGGGATAGAGAAGCCCGACGATCGTCATGCCCAGCCTTCCTGTTCATCGGTCGGAGTCGGCGGAAACGGCGGCAGCTGCGAGGGGTCGGCCTGCGGGTCGGCGGGGCCGGCCGCGGCCGCCGTCGAGGCGGCCGGGGCGATGGGCGGCCCCGGCGGCACGGGAGGCACGGGAGGCAGGGGAGGCAGGGGTGGCGCCTCGGGGCTCCCCAGTTCGTCCAGGCCGACCTCGAAGCGGGCCTCCAGCCCCTCCTCCAGCCGCGCCTCCAGACGGCCCTCCAGCCCCTCCTCCAGCCGCGCCTCCAGGGGGCTCTGCGGCGGCCGGGGCTCCGGCTGGATCAGCAGCTGCTGGTACGGGCCGACGGCGTGCACTCCCACCCGGCGCAGCGCGGCCCACATCGTCACCTGGTTGGCGGAGAGCACCGGCATGCGAAGCTCGGCCTCCAGCTGCGGGATGGCGTCGTACGTCGGCAGATTCGTACAGCTGATGAAGAGCGCGTCGGCCGCGCCCACCACCGCCTGTCGCGCCATGTCCACCACCGAGCGGTACGGAACCTTCCAGATGTGCCGGGTCAGCCCGAGAAAGGCGCGGCCCGTGACCGTTACCCCGGCCTCGCCCAGATACTCCTCCAGGGACCGGGTCACCGACTCCGTATAGGGGGTGACCAGGGCTATTCGGCGGGCGCCCAGCTCGTCGAGGGCTTCGAGCAAGGCGCCGGAGGTGGTCACCGAAGGCACTTCCCCCGCGGAGTTCATCGCCTCGCACATCGCGCGCTCCCCCGCGAGGCCGCCGACGAAGCTGCCCGAGGTACAGGCGTAGGCCACCACTTCCGGCTCCGTTTCGCCGAGCGCCCGGACGGCCTCGCACAAGGTCTCGTGCTCGCTCACGAGACGGGCCAGGTCGAGGGACACCTCCACGGGCACATAGGGGGTGCGGGTCAGGCGCAGCGAGACGTCGTCGGGGACCCAGCGCCATAGCTCCCGGTCCAGCGCGAAATCGAACGGGGCGACCACGCCGACGCCGCGCTGCGGCTGTGGTCCGCCGAGAAAGGAGACTTCCAGGGAGACGTCCATCGCAGGCCCCCTTTGACGTGTTGTTGACGACGTTAGGTTCGGGTGCAAGCGTGGGTCAATCCGTACATGTACGACGTTACGAAACGGCTTCCGCTTGATGTCCGAACCCACCCTTCTCGTGCTCGACGCCGACCCCTCTCCACGGCTCGGCCGACTGGCCGGACGGGTCCGCGTTCAGTACGCGGACGAGGAGAGCCTTGCCTCCCAACTCCCCCATGCCGAGGTGCTGTTGGTGTGGGATTTCACTTCTGATGCGGTGCGCCGCGCCTGGCCGGGCGAGGGCCCGCGACCACGCTGGGTGCACACCCCGAGCGCCGGTGTGGACCGGCTGCTCTGCCCCGAGCTGATCGATTCCGATACGGTCGTCACCAATGCGCGGGGGATCTTCGAGGCGCCCATCGCCGAATATGTGGCCGCACTGGTGCTGGCCATGGCCAAGGATCTGCCGGGAACGCTGGAGCTCCAGCGCCAGCGGCGCTGGCGGCACCGCGAGGGGCTGCCGGTCGCGGGCACCCGGGCGGCGGTCGTGGGCGCAGGGCCGATCGGGCGCACGGTGGCCGAGTCCCTGCGGGCGCTCGGAGTCGAGACGGCGGTCGTGGGGCGCACCGCGCGCCCCGGCGTGCACGCCGGGGAGGATCTGGACCGGCTGCTCACCGGCGCGGACTGGGTGGTGTGCGCTGCGCCGCTCACCGACGCGACGCGCGGGATGTTCGACGCGCGCCGGTTCGCTCTGATGCGGCCGTCGACGCGGTTCATCAATGTGGGCCGGGGGCCGCTGGTCGACCAGAACGCCCTGGTCGCGGCGCTCAAGGAGCGGCGGCTGGCGGGCGCGGCGCTGGACGTCTTCGAGACCGAGCCGCTGCCGCCGGACAGCGAGCTGTGGGACGTGCCGGGGCTGCTTGTCTCACCGCATATGAGCGGGGACACGGTGGGCTGGCGGGACCGGCTGGGCGAGCAGTTCGTGGAGCTCTTCGAGCTGTGGGAGGCAGGAAAGCCGCTGCCGAACGTGGTGGACAAGAAACGTGGGTACGTCCCCATGCATGACTGATCCGCAGACGCCACAGCCCGCGCAGCCCTCCTCCCTCGCCGATCTCACCGCACGCCGGCTGCTGGCCGGCTACGAGCGGGGCGACTTCTCGCCCGTCGACGCCGTGCGCGCCGTGCTGGAACGCATCGAGACCGTGCAGCCGCTGGTCAACGCCTTCGTCCGGGTCGACGCCGAGCAGGCGCTCGCCCAGGCGGAGGCGTCGGCGGCGCGCTGGCGCGAGAAGCGGACGCGGGGGCTGCTCGACGGGGTGCCCGTGACCGTCAAGGACATCCTGCTGCAAGCCGGCGGGCCCACGCTGCGCGGCTCGCTCGCCGTGAGCCGGGAGGGGCCCTGGGGCGAGGACGCGCCGTCGGTGGCGCGGCTGCGCGAGCACGGCGCGGTGTTCCTCGGCAAGACGACGACGCCGGAGTTCGGCTGGAAGGGCGTCACCGACTCACCGCTGAGCGGGGTGACGCGCAATCCGTACGACCCGAGCCGCACCGCCGGCGGCTCCAGCGGCGGCAGCGCGGCGGCCGTGGCGCTGGGCGCGGGGCCGCTGTCGCTGGGCACGGACGGCGGGGGGTCGGTGCGCATCCCCGCCTCCTTCTGCGGCGTCTTCGGGCTGAAGCCGACGTACGGGCGGGTGCCGCTGTACCCCTCCAGCCCCTTCGGGACGCTCGCCCATGTGGGGCCCATGGCCCGGGACGCGGCGGACGCGGCTCTGCTGCTCGACGTGATCAGCGGGGCGGACTGGCGCGACTGGTCCCAGCTGGGGCCCGCGCCGAGCCTGCGCGGCACGCTCGCGGAGGGCGTCAAGGGGCTGCGGATCGGCTACTCGCCCTCCTTCGGCGGCCAGGTCCCGGTGCGTCCTGCCGTGGCTTCGGCGGTACGGCGGGCGGTGGAGGCCCTGGCGGAACTGGGCGCGTACATCGAGGAGTCCGACCCCGACCTCGCCGAGCCGACGGAGGCCTTCCACACCCTGTGGTTCAGCGGGGCCGCCCGGCTTGTGCAGCACTTCGGGACCGAGCAGCGGGAGGCCCTGGACCCCGGGCTGCGCGAGATCTGCGAGATCGGCGCGCGGTACAGCGCGCTGGAGTATCTGGCGGCGGTGGACGAGCGGATGGCGCTCGGCCGGCGGATGGGCCGCTTCCACACCTCGTACGACCTGCTGGTCACCCCGACTCTTCCGATCACGGCCTTCGAGGCGGGCGTCGAGGTCCCGGCGCACTCGGGCCACCACCGCTGGACGGGCTGGACGCCCTTCACCTACCCCTTCAACCTCACCCAGCAGCCCGCGGCGAGCGTGCCGTGCGGCGTCGACGAGGACGGGCTGCCGATCGGGGTGCAGCTGGTGGGGGCGAGGCATGGGGATGGGATGGTGATGCGGGGGGCGCATGCGCTGTATGAGGCGGGTGTGACGGCGATCCCCCGTCCGGGGGAGGTGTAGGGCCGCCTGCGGCACTTGTCCCCTCCCCGCCCCTTCCCGAACTGAGGGGCAGGCCCCCAGACCCCCGTACGGCCTTCGGCCGTGTCCTCAAACTCCCCCAGACTTCGTCCGGGAGGTGCCCCCAACGGGCTGGATCTTCCAGCCTCGCCGGCGTTCGAGGCGCGGGGTCCGGGGGCGGAGCCCCCGAAAGCCCGTCAGGCCCGGCGGAAGCTGAGCGTCTCCCCCCTCGCGCCCGCCCGCCACAGGTCCTGGCATGCGTCGGCCATCCGGTCGAGGCCGTCGACCACCGAGCCCCAGACGATCCCCGGCACCCATCCCATGTCGCCGTTGAGCAGCAGGTTGTTGCGCTCGTAGAAGAGCGCGAGGTCGACCACCGTGGGACGGCCCCGGTGGGCCGCCGCGTCGCCGTAGCCGTAGGAGGCCGTGCCGAGCTGCACATCGGTGAAGGTGAAGTAGCACAGGTCGCCCGGAATGGGCGTCACAGTGGGGTTCTCCAGCGGGGGTTCGGCCTCGGCGAAGGCCGGGAGCAGGGCGTAGATCTCATTGCGGGCGTACTTGGCGTGGTAGACGTCCCCGGCGAGCGGCAGGGCTTCCCAGACCGCCGCGCATGTCAGGGGGGCCTTGTCGTCGAGGAGCCGAGCGGTGCACTCAACTCCGCGCTTGTCGAGGGCTACGGTCACATATCGGTCGGCCATTCCCTACGCATACCCTGCTCACGGCCGGGTAGCCGCGCGCCCATGGCTCGAACACGAGGAACAGGATCGCGGCAAACAGGTGTGCTCCGCAGACGCTCCCTGCTGCTCGGCTCCGCTGCCCTCGGCGCGCTCGGCGTCGCGGGCGCGACGGCCGGTTGCAGCCGGGTGCCGTCGGGCGATGCGCTGGCCCGGCTGAAATCGCAGGGCACCGTACGGCTCGGCATCGCCGGCGAGGTGCCCTACGGCTACGTCGACGAGAAGGGCGAGTTCACCGGGGAGGCTCCGGAGCTCGCCAAGGTGATCTTCCAGCGGCTGGGCATCGGCTCCGTCCAGCCGGTCGCCACCGACTTCGCCTCGCTCATCCCGGGGCTCAACTCCCAGCAGTTCGACGTGGTTTCGGCCGGGATGTACGTCAACCCGGAGCGGTGCGAGCAGGTGATCTTCTCGGATCCGGAGTACCAGATGCTCGACTGCTTCATCGTCCGCAAGGGCAACCCCAAGGGGCTGCACTCCTACGAGGACATAGTGCGCACCAAGGCCAGGTTCGGCACCGGCACCGGGTACGCGCAGATCGGCTATGCGGTGGCCAACGGCTACCCGGAGGACGACATCGTCATCCTCCAGGACCAGGTGGCCGGGCTGAACGCGGTCGAGGCCGGTCGTGTCGACGCCTTCGCCGCCACGCCGCTGACCGCCCGCGGGGTGGTGCAGAACAGCACCAAGGCGGAGGCGACGGAGCCGTTCGCCGCCGTCGTGGACGGCGAGGAGCAGATCGACGGCGGGGCTTTCGCCTTCCGGCCCACCGACACCGAGCTGCGCGATGCCTTCAATGTCGAGATCCACAAGATGAAGAAGAGCGGCGAGCTCTTCCGGATACTCAAGCGGTTCGGCTTCACGGAGAACGAGATGACCACCCTCACTGCCGAGGAGCTGTGCCGATGACAGCGGGACTCTGGCAGAACTGGGTGCTGCCCGGCATATGGATCACGATCCAGCTGCTCGTCTACAGCGCGGCGCTGGCCGCGGTCGTCGCCTTCGGCGTCGGCATGGCGCGCACCCACAGCTCGCGTTTCGTCCGCTTCCTGGCGGGCTTCTACACGGAGATCTTCCGCGGCACCTCCGCCCTGGTGCTGATGTTCTGGCTGTTCTTCGTGGTGCCGCCGCTGCTTGGCTGGCAGCTGGTGCCCATGTGGGCCGCGGTGCTGGCCCTCGGTCTCTCCTACGGTGCGTACGGCGCCGAGATCGTCCGCGGCGCGCTGAACGCCGTCGCACCCGCTCAGCGCGAGGCGGGGGTCGCGCTCAGCTTCACCCCCTGGCAGCGGATGCGGCTGATCCTGCTGCCTCAGGCGGTGCCCGAGATGATGCCGTCCTTCTGCAATCTGCTGATCGAGCTGCTCAAGGGCACGGCGCTGGTGTCTCTGCTGGGCGTGGGCGATGTGTCGTTCGCCGCCTACCTGGTGCGGCTCGCCACCCAGGAGAGCGCCCAGATCTACACGATCGTGCTGGTCATCTACTTCGTCCTGGCCTTCCTCGTGACCCGGTCCATGAAGGCGCTGGAGAACAAGACCAAGCGGAACATAGGAATCAGCGTGGCGGGAGGCGCGTCCAAGTGAACTGGGACTGGTCCGCGATAGCGGACTTCATGCCGCGCTTCTGGGACGGCGTTCTGATCACGCTGCAGATCCTGGTGCTCGGCTCGCTGATCTCCTTCACGCTCGGCCTGGTCTGGGCGATCGGGTTCCGGGCGCCGACCCGCTTCATCCGGTGGCCGGTGCATGCCGTCACGGAGTTCATCCGCACCACTCCCCTGCTGGTGCAGCTGTTCTTCCTGTACTTCGTGCTGCCCGAGTGGGGCGTGCAGTTCTCCGCACTGACCACCGGCACGATCGCGATCGGGCTGCACTACTCGACATACACCGCCCAGGTCTACCGGGCGGGCATCGACGCCGTGCCCCTCGGCCAGTGGGAGGCGGCCACCGCGCTCAGCCTGCCCGCCCACCGCACCTGGATCGCGGTGATCCTGCCGCAGGCGATCCGGCGGATCACCCCGGCGCTCGGCAACTACGTCATCGCGATGCTCAAGGACACTCCGCTGCTCGCCGCGATCGGCGTGCTGGAGATGCTGCAGCAGGCCCGGCTGGAGAGCGCCCAGACGTTCCAGTACACCGAGCCGCTGACCCTGATCGGCATCGCCTTCATCCTCATCGCCTACCCGGCTTCTCTTCTCGTACGAGCCCTGGAGCGCCGCCTTGTCCGCTGACACCGCACCCGAGACGACCGACACGACCGCCGCCAAGCCGCTGATCCGCTTCGAGAACGTGACGAAGCGCTTCGGTGAGAACACCGTGCTGGACAATCTGTGTTTCTCGGTGCAGCCCGGGAAACACGTGACCCTGATCGGCCCGTCCGGCTCCGGAAAGACCACGATCCTGCGGCTGCTGATGACCCTGGCCTCTCCCGACGAGGGCACCATCGAGGTCAACGGCAGACATCTCTATCCGGCTCAGGAGAAGGAGCGCCGAGAGGCCCGCAAGCAGATCGGCATGGTGTTCCAGCAGTTCAACCTGTTCCCCAACATGACCGCGCTGCGCAACATCACCGAGGCGCCGGTGCGGGTGCTCGGGCTGTCGCGGGACGAGGCGGAGGCGCGCGCCAAGGAACTGCTGGAGATGGTCGGCCTGGGCGACCGCTGCGACGCCAAGCCGACGCAGCTCTCCGGCGGACAGCAGCAGCGGGTGGCGATCGCCCGGGCGCTGGCGATGCGGCCCCAGGTGCTGCTGCTGGACGAGGTGACCTCGGCACTCGACCCGGAGCTGGTCGCCGGCGTCCTCGATGTGCTGCGGGACATCGCGCACTCCACCGACATCACCATGCTGTGCGTCACTCACGAGATGAATTTCGCCAGGGACATCTCGGACGAGGTGCTCATGTTTGACGCCGGCAGGGTGATCGAGTCCGGATCGCCGGAGAAAATCTTTTCCGACCCGGAGCAGGAACGCACACGCGAGTTCCTCAGCGCAGTGCTCTGACCTGTCGCTCCGCGACCAAGTTTACCCCTGGCATATGCCAATGAGATGCGCCCCAGCGTATGGCGCTGGGGCGCCTCATCATTTACGCCAACAGCCGCCCACCAAACGGCTCTTGGCCGCTATCGTGGTACGGAAGCTTGCGGTCACAACCTTGTAGGGGGAACCGTGGCGCTGAAACCCGAGCCGCCGACCGCGCCGTTCCACTCGGCGCAGTACGTCCTGCGCGTTCTGGAGACCATCTCCAAGCACCGCGGCGGAGTCTCGGATGTCCAGATCGCGCGCGAGACGGGCCTGCCGACCGGCCATCTCTCGCCGATGCTGGCCATGCTGCGCCATGAGAGCTATGTGGAGCAGGTCACGGACGGCGCCTATGTGATAGGCGACTCCCTCATCCTGCTGGGTTCCGGCGCCGCGCGGCAGCAGGCGCTGGAGGCCAAACTCCAGGACATCCTGACCGAACTGCGGGACTCGGTGGGCGCGGCGGTCTACATCAGCCGCTATATCGACGGCGAGGTGAAGATCACCCAGTACGCCGACGGGCCGCGCGCCCCGAAGGTGAACGAGTGGGTGGACTTCCGCTCGGCGGCCCATGCGAGCGCGGTCGGCAAGTGCCTGCTCACCCAGCTCGACGTCAACGGCCGCCGGGACCACCTCTCCCGTCACAAGATCGCCCGGCTCACCTCGCGCACGATCACCAGCGAGAAGCTGCTCTTCTCCAAGCTGGACGCGCAGCCGCCGACCGTCCCCGTGCTGGACCTCCAGGAGTACGCCGTGGGCACGGTCTGCGCCGCGGTCCCGCTGACGGCGGGCGCTTCGGTGGGCTGTCTGGCGCTGTCCATGCCGGTCGAGCACGCCCACCGGCTGCGCTCCGCGGCCGACACGCTGAACAGGCGAGCGGCGCCGGTGGTGCTGTCGCTCGCGATCTGAGACCTCGGCCCCGGCCGATTCCGGCGTGGTCGGGAGCACCCCTCGGGACCGGGTATTATTTACGGGTCAGCACGCGCCGCTAGCTCAGTTGGTTAGAGCAGCTGACTCTTAATCAGCGGGTCCGGGGTTCGAGTCCCTGGCGGCGCACCACTGATCTTCTGGGGCTTCTCGGTCATCGAGAAGCCCCAGAGGCGTTTCCGGGCCAGGCAGTCCGTGACGCGGTCATGCCATGGCCGTACCGGCCCGCTCGGCGACCGCCGGACGGGTGGCGCTCAACCCCCTGACGGGTCCGCCGTCGGCGGGCGCGGACGCCGGGGTACGGGGGCCGGGCCCTCCCGTCCGGCTCGGGGCCGTGCGAAGCCGCCGCCGCGCGCGGCCTTCCAGAAGCACGGCGCGCGGCGGCGACCGGATGCCGCTCGTCAGAACTGCACGTCCGAGCAGGCGTAGAAGGCGTTGCCCGTGTCGTGCACGGTCCACACGGCCAGGATCAGATGGCGTCCGGACTTGTACGGCAGGGTGCCGGAGTGGGTGAGGGTGGGCGGAGGCTGGTTCCCGCCGTACGGAACGGTCAGGAACGGCTGCGGCTCAAGCGCGGCACGGGTCAGCCGCTGACTGGGGTTCCAGCCGTTCCTGGTGATGAAGTACTTGAAGTCCGTGGTGCGGTGGCGGGCGGTGAACTGCCAGCGGAAGGTGTAGTTCCGCCCGGACGTGACGCTGGTGGCGGGCCAGGCGCCGCCGCGCGGGTCATCCAGCTCCGCGAACCGGCTGTTGCCGCCGGCGCAGATGGCGCCGTCGGCTGGGCCGGCGGCCGGGAAGCCCTTGGGGCCCTCGACGCTCTGCGGCTCCCACTGGATCTGGCCGCAGCCCGAGACGGTCTTGTTGGCGCAGAGCTTCTGACGGCTGATGGGCGAGTCGGTGTAGCCATGGCTGCTGGCGCTGCCGGTGGCGAGCAGGGACACGCCGGTCACGGCGAGGCCGACGACGGCCGCGCCTATCTTCTTGCGCATGCTTCGCTCCTGAGAAGAACGTGGGGGAGTTCTGTGAGCCGTGCTGCACGCGTGCGGTGTCACTTGTGGCGCGATCCGAGGTTGGCGGTGCCGCGGGACGCGCCGATCCAGGTCTAGACCAAGTTTCAATGTATGGAACGGAGTTCAACCTGTCCAGACCATTCGCTCCCCTGCGCTGCCCGCGCCCTCAGCTCTCCGGCCGATGTGAACGCCCCGTGTAGAAGGCCACGGTGAGGTCCTTGACGAGCGCCTTGCGTTCGTAGTCGTCGAGTTCGACCAGGCCGCGTGAGGTCAGCCGGCTGACCGTGTCGTCGACCGCGTCCACGACCGACGTCAGCACGCTGTCCCGGTGCTTGGCGTCGATCGCCGCGATACGCCTGCGCTGCATGGCCGCGGCCACCTCGGGCGCGTAGTCGATTCGGGTGGGCTGTGCAGAGAACACCTCGACGCCGATGGTGCGGCACTCCGCCTGGAGCAGCCGGGTGAGCGAGTCGCCCACGGCCTCGGCGTTGCGCAGCGTCGGAGCGTCCTGGTTCAGCTGGTGGAAGGCGTCTGCGGGAAGCTGGGACAGCACCCGCGCCACCGCGGACTCCACATGCTCGCGCAGAAAGCGTTCATGGTCCTCCACGCCGAGCGCCGCACGCACCGTGTCATTGACCCGCCACACCACGAGCACCACGGCGCGCAGCGCCGTGCCGTCCGCGTCGACCACGGGCATCGGATCGCTGCGCCAGTGCCGCAGCCTCACGTCCACTCGGCGGCGGAGCAGCAGCGGGCTCACCCAGAGCAGACCGGTGCGGCGGACACTGCCGCGGTACTCGCCGAAGAGGGTCAGCACCATGGCGTAGCCGACGCGGCCGCGACCGAGGCCGCCGAGGCCGAAGAGGGTGAGCAGCACGCCCAGCGCGAGCAGGCACCAGACGCCGAAGCCGATGCCGTTGTACGTGTACGAGGGCAGCCCCAGCAGCCGGGTCAGCCAGCCGGGCAGCACCCCGGCGCCCCACAGCACAGCGCCGATCCCGGCGGCGGCGGCCGACCCGGCGACCACCCCGATCCAGCCCGGCAGGGCCGGTCCCGGCCGCTCGGCCAGCTTGGGGTCGAGGGGCGGCGCGGCCCGCGGCGTCAACGGCTCCGGCGCGGCCGTCCGCACCTTGGGCAGCTGCACCTTGGGGAACTCCCCGGTCAGGGACTTCCGGTTCACCACGGCGGGTGGCAGCGGGACCGAGCCCGTGTCGTCGTCGCGGAACAGAAGATGCACGGGGATCTCGGTGGTCGTCTCACTCGCGATGAGGGGATCCCGGCGGGAGCGGCCGCCGACGGTTTCATCGCCCGGTCCGCCGGCCGGTCCGCCGCCCGGTCCGCCGGGGGGCGCGCTGTCGGACGGAGCGCCCGAGAGCAGGCTCGCGTCCGACACGGCGGGTACGTGCGGGAGGCCGTCCGGACCGCCCGGGGCCGGGGCGCCCGTCATGCCCTGGTATCCGGCGGCGGTCTCTTCGAGCAGGTCGGCGGCGGAGTGGCCGGTCGCCACCATGAACACGGACCGACCGGACGAGCCCCCTGACGCGGTTCCCGCCGCCGCCCGGTCCGGCCCGCCCGACGCGGCGACGGCGATCCCTGCCTCGTACCGCGGTCGCATCGCCGACGACTTGCCGGCGGAGCCGATGTACACACGCCCGCCCCGCCCGGCGGCCGACTCCGGACGAGCGTCGGCCCGCGGCCGGGCCGCGACAGGCCCCGCCTCATACCCGGCGGCCGACGCCGACCGATCACCACCAGCACCGCTGGCGCTGCTTGCGCTGCTGGCACCGCTGGCACCGCTGGCACCGCTGGCACCGCTGGCACCGCTGGCGCTGCTTGCACCGCTGGCACCGGCGGCCGAAGTACCCGAGGAACCCGAGCCCAAGCCGCCATTCGGCTCCGGACCCGCACCAGCCCGCCGCCCCGCAGCGACAGGCCCCACCTCGCACCCGGCCGCCGACGCCGACCGATCACCACCGCCACCGGCGGCACCGGCGGCCGAAGTACCCGAGGAACCCGAGCCCGGAACACCGCCCGAAGACGAACCAGCGTCGGCCCGCCGCCCCGCAGCGACAGGCCCCGCCGCCGCTCGCCCCTGCGTGCCGGCGCGGTCGCCGTCAAAGACGTCGGCCGCATCGACGGTCGGCGTCCCGGCCGCACCGGCGGAGGCCGAGCCACCGACCGGTCCCGTGAACGAGGGGGCGGACGCGCTTCCGGTCCGGCCGCCCCTCGCCGCGTACGCGTAGGCGTTGCCCGCGGCACCGGGGCGGCCCGTCGGCGAGGACGTTCCCGTCGCGACCGCCCCCGCGCCGCCTTCGAGCGGGCGGACGTGCACCGGAGGGTCGACCTGCTCGCCCGGTGCACCGCCGTACGGCGAGGCGTGGGCCGGGGCCCCGCCCAGGTGCTCGGGCGGGGCCTTCGGCGGGATCTCGGGCGGCGGCTGGGGCTCGCCGTACGGCTCTGCTGGTGGGGTGGTGTTCATGGCTGCCGCCTCTGCTGGTCGTTCGGGCGTTTCTGTCGTGTGGGTGCGGTGCGTTCCCGTGGTCGGATCCCGTCGGGTCAGTTGAAGAGCCGCCGCCAGGTCTCCGGGCCCGGATAGCCGTCGGCCGCGGCGCCGCGCCAGCCCTGGGCGCGCTGGAAGGCCGCGACGTTGCGGCGGTCGGCCTCCGTCCAGCGGGGGCCTGGCCCGGACCGGTAGTGCGTTCCGTATCCGCGGGCGACGAGCTGCTGCCCGAGGCGGGCCACATGGGCGTTCGACCGGCCGGGGCGGAAGTGGGCCCGCCCCGGGAAGGCCGGGGGCTCCGCCGCCGTCCCGCCCGCACCGCCGGACCGCGCCGCCGGGATGTCATGGCCGTCCCCCGTCACCAGCCGCCGCCAGGTCTCCGGGCCGGGGATGCCGTCGGCGTCCGCGCCCCGCCAGCCCTGGGCGAGCTGGAACGCCTCGGTGGCGCGGCGGTCCGCCTCGCTCCAGCGCGGACCGGGGCCCACGCTGTAGAAGTGGCCTCCGCCGCGCTCGACGAGCATCTCGCCCAGCCGGGTGAGGTGGGCGTTGTCGGCGCCCGGCCCGAAGAACTCGGCGCCCGGGAACACGTCGACCGTGCTCTCGCTGCCGCCGGTGCCGGTGCCGGTGCCGCCGGTGCTGCTGGTGTCGCCGGTGCCGGTGCCGCTGCCGCTGCCGCCGGTGCTGGTGCTGGTGCTGGTGCTGGTGTCGCCGGTGCCGCTGCCGCTGCCGCCGGTGCTGCTGGTGTCGCCGGTGCCGGCGCCGCCGGTGCCGGTGCCGCTGCCACTGCCGCCAGTGCTGGTGCTGGTGTCGCCGGTGCCGCTGCCGCTCGTGCTGGTGTCGCTGGTCAGGCCTTTGTAGCGGTAGGCCACATAGCTGTCGGAGTTGGTCCAGTACGCCATCGGCGTGGCCTGCTTGCGGGTATGCGGTGGGGTCTGCTCGTACGCGACGTAGTAGTCGTGCGTGTAGTCCGTCCAGCCGCCGAAGATCGTGACATGGGACCCGATGGTCGGGTTCAGCGGGTTGTGGAACAGCAGGATGTCGCCGGGCTGCAGGTCCTCCCGGGAGATCTTCGTGGCGAACAGCGCGAGGCTGCCGGTCCACTCGTTCCCCGGCAGGTTCCACGCCATGGAGACATAGCCGGAGCAGTCCTGGCGGTACCCGTCCGACCAGTACTTCTCCATGCTGTACGGGACCTTGGCCGCCACCCACTTCTTGGCCCGGTTGATGATCTCGGCCCGGGTCATGGGGCGGAGCGGCTCGGCCTCCTGCCCGTCGGCCGGGCCGTCGGCCTGCCCGTCGGCGGGGCCGGCGAGCGGGCGTCCGTGCAGGGGGCCCGTGCCGCCCTGCACGGAGGGCGGGTCCGGTTCCGCCACCCGGTCCGGCCCGGTGGGGAGCCCGACCGCAGCCGCGCCCCCTCCTCCGGCGCCGCCGAGCACCACGCCCGCCGCGGTCACCACGACCAGTGCCCGTCGACAGCCGTGCGCAGCCGGGTGCCCGCCCGCCGCGAGGGTCCTGCGCCGCTCGGCGCAGCCCGGGCAGTCGCAGTCGGCGGCCGGCTCGTACTCCTGGAACACCGGGACGGTCATGCGCTCCCCTTCCACACCCATCAAGATCTTCTGACGCGCTGTCACGTGCGCCAGTGTCTCAATCGTCTGGACATAACGCATTTTGACGGAAGAAAAGGAAAAAACGACAACACGACAGGCCGGTGAGCCGCGAAGACGATCACACGACGGTCCGGAGCACCCTTCGGCGTCGGGTAGAGTTGTGCAGGTCAGCAGGCGCCGCTAGCTCAGTTGGTTAGAGCAGCTGACTCTTAATCAGCGGGTCCGGGGTTCGAGTCCCTGGCGGCGCACGCGCAAGCCGAGACCCCCCTCACCAGCAGGTGAGGGGGGTCTGGTCATGTTCTGGGCAGCTTTTCTCCCTGCGTCCCCCGGGCATCGTGCAACCGCGGAGCGAAGGCCGTGTGTCTGTAGAGACAGCGCGCAGCCGACACACTGCGGGGGGTTACGGATGGCATCTGAGACCGGGCACCGTCCCGGCCGCCCGGCGACGGCCCTGCCGCGGTACGACTACGAGCACCACAGCCGACTCGCCGGCCCCCTCACCGGCCCCGACGACGACTCCCCAGGCGCCGCCGGCCGGCCCTACCGGGTGCGCTACCGCTCGCTGCTGTCGCAGGAGCCGCACCGCATCCGCGCCGCCCTGCTGCTGGGCGCCGCCCCCCTGGTCTCGCTGGGGCTGCTCGTCTGGCTGATGCAGCCCCGCCACTGGACCGAGCGGGACCC
The DNA here is from genome assembly GCF_029846775.1 of Streptomyces chengmaiensis. Classification (NCBI taxonomy): domain Bacteria; kingdom Bacillati; phylum Actinomycetota; class Actinomycetes; order Kitasatosporales; family Streptomycetaceae; genus Streptomyces; species Streptomyces chengmaiensis. Next base: position 86,326 of record NZ_JARWBG010000018.1, on the reverse strand, counting down.
GAACCTCGACAACGACGCCCTCCTCGTCCTCGACGCCGTCATGCTCGTCTCGATCGGCCTGATCGAGCTGTTCCGCACCCTGAACGTCCTGTCCAACGCGCATGCGACGCTGGTGGCCCGCGACCCCGTCCCCGTCGTCCCCGAGACCGGCACCCGCGTGGCCTTCCTCACCTCCTTCGTCCCCGGCAAGGAGCCGCTGGAGATGGTGACGAAGACGCTGGAGGCGGCCGTCCGCATCCGGCACCGCGGGCCGCTGGACGTCTGGCTGCTCGACGAGGGCGACGACCCGGCCGTCAAGGAGGTCTGCGCCCGGCTGGGCGTACGGCACTTCTCCCGCAAGGGCGTCCCCCGCTGGAACCGGCCCACGGGCCCGCACCGCGCCAGGACCAAGCACGGGAACTACAACGCCTGGCTGGATGCCCACGGCGACGCCTACGACTTCTTCGCATCCGTCGACACCGACCACATACCGCTGCCCAACTACCTGGAGCGGATGCTCGGCTACTTCCGCGACCCGGACGTCGGCTTCGTCATCGGCCCGCAGGTCTACGGCAACTACGACAGCTTCGTCACCAAGGCCGCCGAGTCCCAGCAGTTCCTCTTCCACGCGCTGATCCAGCGGGCCGGCAACCGCTATGGAGCGCCCATGTTCGTCGGCACCTCCAACGCGGTGCGCATCCGTGCGATCCGGCAGATCGGCGGGCTGTACGACTCGATCACCGAGGACATGGCCACCGGCTTCGAGATCCACCGGGCCCGCAACCCGGCCACCGGGCGGAAATGGCGCTCCGTCTACACCCCCGACGTGCTGGCCGTCGGCGAGGGCCCGAGCGCCTGGACGGACTTCTTCACCCAGCAGCTGCGCTGGTCCCGAGGGACCTACGAGACGATCCTCAAGCAGTACTGGAAGGGCTTCTACTCGCTGCCGCCGGGCAGGCTCTTCAACTACACCATGATGGTCATCTTCTATCCGATGTCCGCGCTCAACTGGATCCTGGCGGCTCTGAGCTGCGCACTCTTCCTGGGGATGGGCGCCTCGGGCGTGCATATCGACCCGGTCGTCTGGATGATGCTGTACGGCAACGCCTCCGCGCTGCAGATCGGCCTGTACGTCTGGAACCGCCGGCACAACGTCTCGCCCCACGAGCCGGAGGGCTCCGGCGGCCTCGCGGGCATGGTGATGTCCGCGCTCTCCGCGCCGATCTACGCGCGCTCGCTGCTGGACGCGGTGCTGCGCCGCAAGAGCTCCTTCGTGGTGACGCCCAAGGGCGACTCCTCCAGCCCCGACACGCTCTTCGGGACTTTCCGCATCCATCTGTTCTTCCTCGCCGTCTTCGGCGGATCGCTGGTCTCCTCGTTCTTCTTCGGGCACGACCACCCGGCGATGATCACCTGGGCGGCGCTCGCCCTGCTGATCACGGCGGCTCCGATCGCGGTCTGGCGGCACGAGATCCGGGGGCACAGGACATGAGCACCTCCACCCACCGCAGCAGGCGTGCACGCCGCATCGCCGTCGTCGCCGCCGTGGTGATCGCCCTGGCCGGGATGAACGGTCCGGCCCTGTGGCGCTTCGCCTCGGAGCAGTACCACGAGTTCCGGATCAACCGGCCCGCCTACAAGGCGGCCAACGGCCACTGGGAGCTGCTGGACGTCCCCGGCGACTACCGGATCAACACCATTCACGCGGCCCTGCTGCACACGGGCAAGGTCCTGCTGATCGCGGGCTCCGGCAACGACCAGAGGAACTTTGACGCAAAGAAGTTCGAGTCGGTGCTGTGGGACCCCGAGACCGGGGAGTTCACCAAGATCCCCACACCCAAGGACATGTTCTGCGCCGGGCACACCCAGCTCCCGGACGGCCGTCTGCTGGTCGCGGGCGGCACCAAGCGGTACGAGAAGCTGAAGGGCGACGTCACCAAGGCCGGCGGCCTGATGATCGTCCACAACGAGGACCCCGACGCGCCCAAGACGCTCCCGGCCGGCACGAGGTTCACCGGCAGGGCGAACGGCAGGACCTTTGTCTCCAAGGATCCCGTCCTCATCGAGCGGGCGGAGAAGACGTTCGACCCCGCCACCGGGAGGTTCCTGGGCACCGAGGCCGGACTCGCCCGCGTCTATGTGGAGGCCGAGCGTGCCGGGAAGCAGTACCAGACCGGCGCCGAGGACAACTACCGCATCCACGGGCTGACCGGCGACGACCGGCGCAATGTGTACGGCACGGCACAGAAGCTGGCGCTCGACAAGAAGGACTTCCAGGGCATCAGGGAGGCCTTCGAGTTCGACCCGGTCGCGGAGCGGTACGTCCCCGTCGACCCGATGAACGAGGCCCGCTGGTACCCCACCCTGACCACCCTGGAGGACGGCAGGGTGCTCGCGCTCTCCGGGCTCGACGAGATCGGGCAGATCGTCCCCGGCAAGGACGAGATCTACGACCCCGGGACGAAGAAGTGGACGTACACCGGGGTCGAACGCCGCTTCCCCACCTATCCGGCGATCTTCCTGCTGGCGGACGGCAGGCTCTTCTACTCCGGCTCCAACGCCGGATACGGACCCGCGGACGTCGGCCGCGACCCGGGCGTCTGGGACCTGGAGACCGACGCCTTCGAGAGGATCCCCGGACTGAGCGACCCGGACACCATGGAGACCTCGGCGACGGTGATGCTGCCGCCCGCGCAGGACCAGCGCTTCATGGTGATCGGCGGTGGCGGGGTGGGCGAGTCCCGCAAGTCGACCGCGAAGTCCCGGCTGGTGGACCTCAAGGACCCCAGCCCCCGCTTCCGGGACGGCCCCTCCCTCGACGAGGGCACCCGCTATCCCAGCGCCTCCCTGCTGCCCGACGACACGGTCCTGGTCACCGGCGGCTCCCGCGACTACCGAGGGCGCAGCGCCTCCAACATCCTCCAGGCGCGGCTGTACGACCCCGAGAGCGGCGCCTACCGCAGGGTCGCTGACCCCGGGGTCGGGCGGAACTACCACTCCGGATCGGTGCTCCTGCCCGACGGCAGGGTCATGATCTTCGGCTCGGACTCGCTCTTCGCGGACAAGGCGAACACCCGGCCGGGCGCCTTCGAGCAGCGCATCGAGCTCTACAGCCCGCCCTATCTCCACCGCGGCCCCCGCCCGGAGCTGACGGACGGCCCCACGACGGTCGAACGAGGCGGCGCCGCGGTCTTCCGCACCGCCGGCGACCCTTCCGCGATCCGCACCGCCCGGCTGCTGCGGCCGAGCGCCGTGACCCATGTGACGGACGTCGACCAGCGTGCGATCGCCCTGAAGGTCACGGAGACGAAGGACGGCGAGGGCGTGCGGATCACGGTCCCGGGGAACAGGGCGCTGGTGCCGTCGGGGTGGTACATGCTCTTTGTGACGGATGGGGAGGGGAGGCCGTCGAAGGGCGTGTGGGTGCAGGTGCGGTAGCGCCTGCGGCGGGCTTCTTCCCCTCCCCCTACGCCCTGGGGCGTGGGGACCCCCACTTCCCGAGACCGGGGCAAGCCCCCAGCCCCCGTATGGCCTTCGGCCGTGTCCTCAAGCCCCCAGACCTCCTCCGGGAGACGCCCGGACGGGCTGGATCTTCCAGCCCGTCCGGCGCTTGAGGACGGAGGGCCTCACATTCCAGCCCCGCCGGCGACCGAAGCGCGGGGGTTGCGGGGGCAGCGCCCCCAGTTTGCGGGCCCCTGGAGGCGTTACTTCGCGTTGCGGGCGAGCTCCAGCGCATACCTCGGCCACCAGCCACCCGCCGGCGGCCCGCCCCGGCAGTCCCCGTCGGACTCCCCCGGACGCTTGATCCACAGATAAGCGTCGACAAGAGCGTCCGCGGTGCGGGTCGTCGGAGGCTCGCCCAAGGCGCGGCCCGGAGGGTTGCACCAGTCCTCCGACGGGTCGGCGCCGGTGTAGGGCCCGTTGCCGTTGCGGCTGGTGTCGATGACGAAGTGCTTGCCGCCGACCTTCGACGACAGCGCCTTGCCGAAAGCGATGCTGGCGTCGGTCGGGTAGAAGTTGGAGACGTTCACTGCGAACCCGTCTGCCCGCTCGATGCCGGCCCGCCGCAGCGGCTCGTGCAGGGCGTCGGGCTGGGACCAGCCGGCATTGCCCGCGTCCAGGTACACGGTGGTGTGCGGCTGCTGCTTGAGGCGGGCGATCGCTCCGCTGAGCAGGGCGTACCGCTCGCCGTGGAACTCGGGGGGCGTACAGCTGTCGACCAGGTGCAGCACCGCGTCAGGCTCCAGGATCACCGTGGCCCGCCGGTCTCCGATGCCCCGCGCGACCTGGTCGACCCAGGCGCGGTAGGCGTCCCCGTCGGGTGCGCCGCCCCTGGAGAACTGTCCGCAGTCACGGTGGGGGATGTTGTAGAGGACGAGAAGCGCCTCCCGGTCCACGGCGGCCGCGGCGTCGGTGAGCCGCCTGGTCTCGGCTTCCGGATCGCCGGGGCCGATCCACTCGGCGACCGGGCGCTGAGCGATCCGCTGGATCAGCTCGGCGTTCCTCGACTCCCCGGCCGCACGGTAGTCGGCGGCCTGCCGGGCCGCGTTGCCGTCCGGGTTGACCCAGTACGGCGCCCTCGCGGCGCGCTTTCCGCCGTCGGCGGACGGAGGGTCCCCGCCGTCGTCCGCTGAACACCCCGCCAACGACAGCACCGTCGCCACCCCCGTCGTCATGGCCAGCACCCCGCGGAAGCGGCCGCCCATATGACCGAAGTACATCCGTTCCCCCTCGAAACCCTGCCGAGCTGCATGTCACCGGACAAGACCGGGCGAATTCACCGGGCGGTTTCATCGTGGCACAGGGCCGGGGCGGGGACAGCCCCGACCGCCCTCCGGACCCGGCGGGTTCGCCTCCCTACCGGGGCCGCGACGCACAGGGCCTCGGCGCTCCTTCCGCCCTCCCGTGCGGCCCCCGGGCTTCTCCCGCAGCCCGGCGGGACGCGGTCGAGGGCCGGTCCGGCCGGCGCCGCGCGGCAGTCGGCAGCCCGCCGGCCGGACCGGTTGGCGCGAACACGCGCCCGCGGCTCATGTCCTCGCGACACCCGTCAGATACGCGGACACGACGACATTGGCCGTGTACGCCCCCGCCCGGCGGTCGAACTCCCCGCCGCAGGTGATCAGTCGCAGTTCGGCGCGGCCCTTCTGATGCGGCCCGTACACCTTCCGCGCATCGAAGCGGCCCCGCTCGAAGACCTGGACGTCGTCGACGGTGAACTCCGCGACCGAGCCGTCGTCCCTGGTGACCTTGATCTCGGCGCCGGGCCGCATGGTGCTCAGCCCGTAGAAGACCGCGGGCTCGGTCAGGGTGTCGACGTGGCCGACGAGCAGGGCAGGGCCCCGCGCACCGGGCCGGGCGCCGGAGTCGTACCAGCCGACCATGTGCGGCATCGCGTCCGGCGGCGGGTCGACCGCGCCGGCAGCATCGAGCCCGCGCGCGACCACGGGCGCGGCGATCCCCATCGAGGGAACCTCGACGCGGTGCGGCCTGGCGGGCTCCAGCGGGCGGTGGGCGGGCGGCAGTTCGACACGCAGCGGGCGCCCGACCGCCGCCACGTCGCCGGTCATGGGGGCGGACGCGCCGCGCGGCACGGCGGTGGTCTCCCCTCCCCACAGCCAGATCGCCGGCAGCAGCGCCGCCCAGGCCACTCCGGTGAGCAGCCGGCCGGTTCCGGACAGGCCGCCTGCGGAGGGGGTGGAGGACATCTTCAGTCCGTGCCCGACCGGCGGCGGCGCGCGGAGCGGAAGGCCACGGCGACCGCCGCGACGCCGGCGAGCACCAGGCCGATCACGGTGTGCGGGGTGCCGGGGCCGGTCTCCACGACGTCGGGGCGTGCGGACGGCTGCTCGGCCGCCTGCCCTCCGGCCAGGGTGGCGGCTCCTCCGCCGCCCGCACGCACGGGCGCCACAGGGCTCGCGGGCCGCGGCGACGCCTGCGGCCCGCCCGCGGACGGACGCGCCTGGGGGGACTGCCCCGGCTGCCGGGAGGGATGCGGCCGGGCGTACCGGTGGACGATCTCGATGCGGCCTGCCCTGGGGTGTTCCCGCCCGCCGCAGTCGACCTCGATGTCGTGGGCGTCGGCCTCCGCCGTGGACTTGACCGTGGCGCTGCCGATCAGCTCTGAGCCGGAGCCGTCGGCGGCCAGTTCCGCGTCGGCGACGAACGCCTTGGACGAGACGGCCCCTCCCGCCTCGGGGCAGCCGGAGACCCGGACCTCCACCTTCCCGCCGGGGGCCACGGCGGCCGGCGTCGGCGTGGCCTTCACCGGGTCCGCGGCATACGCGGCCGGGGTGGCAGGCGCGATGATCAGTACGCCTGCCACCCCGGCGCCGCGGAGCGCAATCAGAGCTGAACGCATCGTGAACCTCCCATATCAGAAGGTTCGTGCCCGGTGCGCGGCTTCGCATCCGCAGGAGTGGCCGACTAGCCCGTACGGACGTCCGGCCGGGTTCAGGGACGATGAGAAGGCATCAGATCCGCTCGACGAGGTCGGCGATCGAGTCGACGACGGTGGACGGCCGGAAGGGATAGCGATCGATGTCCCCGGGGCCGGTAAGCCCGGTGAGCACCAGGAAGGTCTCCATGCCCGCCTCCAGCCCGGCGAGCACATCCGTGTCCATCCGGTCGCCGATCATCGCGCTGGTCTCGGAGTGCGCTCCGATGGCGTTCAGGCCCGTACGCATCATCAGGGGGTTCGGCTTGCCCGCGAAGTAGGGCTCCTTGCCGGTCGCCTTGGTGATCAGCGCGGCGACCGATCCGGTGGCGGGCAGCGGCCCTTCCGCAGAGGGGCCGGTCTCATCGGGGTTGGTGCAGATGAACCGGGCGCCGCCGTTGATCAACCGGATCGCCTTGGTGAGCGCCTCGAAGCTGTAGGTGCGGGTCTCACCCAGCACGACGTAGTCGGGGGCGTGGTCGGTGAGGATATAACCGATGTCGTGCAGGGCGGTGGTCAGCCCGGCTTCGCCGATGACGTACGCGGTGCCGCCGGGCCGCTGGTCGTCCAGGAACTGCGCGGTGGCGAGCGCGGAGGTCCAGATGTTGTCCACGGGCACCTCCAGACCCATGCGCGCCAGGCGGGCGTGCAGGTCGCGCGGTGTGTAGATCGAGTTGTTGGTCAGGACGAGGAAGGGCCGCCCTGCCTCCCGCAGTCTCTTCAGGAAGGCGTCGGCGCCGGGAATCGGCACGCCTTCGTGGATCAGGACACCGTCCATGTCGGTGAGCCAGGATTCGATCGGCTTGCGCTCTGCCATCAGACGGACTCCTGCCGTGCGCGTGGTGCGGTGGGGTGGTGCCGGGGGCGCCGCGACGACGGTGTGGCGACGCCCCCAGACTAGTCAAGCCCCCGGGACCTTGACCCCGTCGATCACAAGGTGGGGCGGATGAGGAGCAGGGCGATGTCGTCGGCGCGCGGCGCGGCGGCCCGGGCGTGCTGGAGGAGAGCGTCGGCGAGGCCGTCCAGGTCCTGCTGTGCGGCGTGTTGGAGATGCCCGGCCAGTTCGGCGGTGGCGGCGTCGATGTCGACGCCGGGTGATTCGACGAGTCCGTCGGTGTACAGGGCGAGCACGGCGTCGGGCGGAAGCGGGAACTCGGCGGTGCGGTACTCGGCGTCCGGGACGATCCCCAGCAGCAGTCCGGGCGGAATGCCGAGGACTTCGGTGTGCCGGTCGGGGTGGCGCAGCAGGGGCGGGGGGTGTCCGGCGGTGGAGAGGCGCACGCGGTGGCGGGGCAGGTCGAGTTCGGCGATCAGGCAACTGGTGAACAGACCGGGGTCTAGGTCGGCCAGGAGGCGGTTGGTGCGGGCGAGGACGTCGCCGGGGGACGCTCCGGCGGTGGCGTGGGCGTGAACTGCGGTGCGGACCTGGCCCATGAGGGTGGCCGCGTTCACGTTGTGCCCCTGGACGTCGCCGATCGCCGCGGCGGTCGTGCCTGCGTCGCAGCGGATCAGGTCGTAGAAGTCTCCGCCGATGTCCATGCCGTGGCCGGCGGGGAGATAGCGGGCGGCTACGTCGAGGCCGTCGATCGAGGGCAGGGCGCTGGGCAGCAGGCCGGTCTGGAGAGTGTGGGCGAGGGTGTGCTTGGCGTCGTAGAGGCGGGCGCGGTCCAGTGCCTGGGCGATGAGTCCGGCCAGTGAGGTCAGCAACGCCCGTTCCGCCGGGGGGAACGGGCGGGACCGGGCATAGGAGAGGACGAGCGAGCCGATCGTCCGGCCGGAAGCGATCAACGGCAGGAAGGCCCAGGCGTCTCGGTCCCCGTAGCGGGGCGCGGACGGATAGGCGCGCTGGAAGTCCTCGAAGCTGGGGAAGAACACGGGTGCTCCGGTGGCGAGGACCTGCACGGTGGTCAGGCCGGAGGTCAGCGGCGTGCCGTCGAAGCGGTTGATGAACTCCTCGCTGTAGCCGCGGTGGCCCACGATCCGCAGCCGCCCGTCGTTCACGGTCATCAGGACCAGGCCCTGCGGCCCGAAGGCCGGCACGATCTGGTCGGCGACCAGATCGGCCACCTCGTGGACCCCGGCGGCCTCTGCGAGGGACGCCGCCAGATGCGTCAGGTGGTACAGCGCCGTGGCTCCCACGTGTTCGGCGGGCTGCGCGGGCTGCGCTCCGGGACCGACGGCCGCGTCCGTCGGCACATCGGCGAGGGGCGGCCCCCCGGTGGGGGTGATGTGGACGCTGATGCCGTCCGCGTCCGGGTAGAGCTGGAAGAACAGCCAGGTGTCGGGAGGGCGCAGTGCGGTGAAGGAGGTCGGCCGGCGGGAGACCACCGCGGCGCGGTAGCGGTCCTCGAAGGCCGGGTCCCACAGCCACGACAGGGCCTCCCACGGGCGCGCGCCCCTCAGAGAGGCCGCGTCGCGGCCGACCAGCTCCGCGCCGGCGGCGTTGAGGAAGGTGATCCGGCCCTCCAGATCCAGGGCGCAGCAGCCCATGGGAAGGCGCTCCGCGAAGTCGTGGGCGGAGGCGGCCAGCTCCGGGTCCGCCTCGGTGCGGGGCAGCGGGGGCACAGACCTCGGCTCGTCCGCGGGAACGAACGGGTGGCCGCTGTCCTCGGCCTGCTGCATCAGCAGACCCGCTCGGCGGCAGAAGCGGTCGAGCGCGGTCCGTTCCGTACCGCTGAGCTGCGCCGGGTGTCGGACCGGCCACAGCAGTACGAGGCCGCCCCACACTTTGGCGGCGGTGGCGACGGGCGCTGCGGCGAGCATGAAATCGTACGGGAGCACGATCCCGAGCCGGGGGTAGCGGCGGGCGGTCTCCTCCTGGCTGCCCAGCCACACCAGCTTCCGGTCCCGGACCGCGTCCGCCACCGGGATCGGCGCATCCACCGGAATCCGGGCCCAGGGTGCGGCGATCTGGCGGGGCGCTCCCGAGAACAGCGCCATCCGCAGCATGCGCTCACCCGGCGCCGACAGATACACGAGGCCCATGGACGCCCCGGTGTCCCGCACGACGTCGACCAGCGCGGCGTCCAGCCGTCCGGCAGCGGAACCGGCGCCCGCGTCGGCGCCGGGCCGAGACCCACGCCGACCGCACCGAGAGTCACTCACATATCGAGAGTCACTCATACACGGACCATACGCCTGTACATGGACCATACGCCCGCATTCGTGGGGTGGCACAGACCGTGAACCGAGGTGGACCGCGCTGCCGGACGCAACCGGTCCGGGCTTCAGCAGGCAGGCCGCTGGACATGGGCCGGCCGGTCGCCGCCGTCGCCCGTCGCCGCCGTCGCCCGTCGCCGCCGTCGCCCATCGCCGCCGAGCAGCACCCTGAGCTGCGCACGACCAGCCGGAAGGGCCGGTCAGCCCCGGCGTCGCGCCCTGCGCACCGCCAGCAGCAGCCCTCCGCCGCACAGCGCCACCATGGCCGCCCCGGCCCCCACCCACGGCAGCACCTGCGCACCGGTGGCGGCGAGTTCCTTCAGCACTTGGGCGGGTTCGTCCTCCGCCGCTCCGACGGGCTCGTCCTTCTCCTCGTCGTGCACCGCCTCCTCGTCGCGTACCGCGAACCGGTAGTCGCCGGACTCCCCGACCCACTCGCCGTCGCCGCCCTTGCGCTGCACCACCGCGGCGTTGGCCGTCACCCGGGCGGGGGCAGGCGCTTCGGCGTCGACGGCCAGCCGCATGCGGACGGGCACGGAGGCGCCCGCGGGCACCGCGAAGCCGGGGAAGTCGGGCGCATCGACGACGCCGACGATCTCGTCCTCGGAGGTCTTCTCCAGGTCCACCGGGCGCCAGCGGCCGGCCTCGGGCTCATGGAACTCGAGCCGCAACTGGTCGGCGGTGAGGGCCGCGGGGTCGTCCGAGGTGAAGACGACGACCGGGTGGATGTTGTGGCAGGTCTCGCGGGTGGTGTTGCCGAGGTCCAGGGACCACTCCTGGAAGCCCCCGCCCGGCCGGTACTCCTCGGGGCCGTCCTGGACGCGGGTCTCGATGGGGAAGTCCGGGTCGGACGGGTTGCCGCAGGAGGGCTGGCGGTCGGCGGGCTCCCGGCGGCCGGGCGCTCCGTCCTCCGCCGCCGGGTCGAGGACCGGGGTGGACGCGGACGCGGCAGCGGGTGCCGGTGCCGGTGCCGGTGCCGGTGCCGGCGAGGGTGCGGGGACAGACCACGAGAAGGATGCCGGGCCGGCGGACGCCGGGCCGGGCCCCGGGACGAGGGCCTCGGCTCGGCTCGGCGGTCCCGCCGCCCGGGTGTCGGAGGGGGCGCGGGCCGTGGCCGCCACGACCAGGGACGCAGGGACCACCACGGGGGCGACCGCGGCCACGGTCACGGTGACGGCGAGGGCGTTGCGCAGTCGCATGGGTTGCCTTTGCTGTCGCGTGCTGCTCGCTGGGCGGCGGAGCGGAGGAAGCGCACCGGCCGCCCATGGTCTGTGTGCCACACAGGGCGGCGCGACTCGCGCACCGCGGCGCGGGACGACCCGACTGGCGTGCGGCATCGCCCCATCGGACCCGGTGAGGCAGCGCTCCACACGGCCCTGGGCCATCATCCGGCTACCGTCCCTGCGAGCCCGGCGGCTCAGCGGTCCCGGCGATCACCGGCGGTCCCGGCCGCCGGGGGATCGGCCGGATCGGCAGCCCCCTGCTTCGGTGCGGAGGGGGCGGCCCGGGCACAGCGGGTCCGGGGTTCGCTGCGGCGGCCCGGGCAGGCGGGAGCACCGGGGATGCCAGGTCCGCCGGGCGCGCCGACTACACCTTGTCCGCCGGGGATGCCAGGTCCGCCGGGAACACCGGGGACGCCAGGTCCGCCGGGAAGACCGGGAACACCAGGTCCGCCGAGTCCGCCAGGCGCGCCGGGACGGCCTCCGCTCGCCCGAAGACCGGCGCGAGCACCAGCTGTGCCGCCCCCTCCGCAACCAGTCGCACACCGCCCGCGGCAGCCTCGGCGGCCACACCCGTACGCGCGGCGAGAGCCTCCCCCACCCCCCGCACGAACACCTCTTCCGCACCCGCGACGACCCGCCCGCCCAGCAGGACCCGGTCGACGTCGAGGAGCCCCACGAGGTTCGCGGCCCCGACGCCGAGGACCCTCGCAGCCTCGGTCAGATCGCCGCGGGCCACGGCGGCCAGGCACAGCGCCTCGATACAGCCGCGGTCTCCGCACTCGCACACGGGCCCGTCCAACTGGACGACCTGATGGCCGAACTCCCCCGCCGCCGTGCGTGCGCCCCGGTACAGCGCACCGCCGAGGACGAGGCCCGCCCCCAGCCCCGTACCGAGATGCAGATAGGCGAACGCGCCTCCGGCCCCGCTCGACCCTCTGGACCGGCCGGGCTCGCGGGACTCGCGGGGCTCGCGCAGGGCGAGGCCGAGCGCGGCGGCGTTGGTGTCCTTGTCGAGGACGACGGGCAGGCCGAGGCGGCGGGCGAGGACGTCGCGCAGCGGGTAGCCGTCCCACTGGGGGAACCCGGTGACCCTGCCGGGCACGCCGCGCGCATGGTCGAGCGGGCCCGGCATGGCGACCCCCACGCCGAGCACCCGGCCGATGCCAGCCGCCCGCTCCCCGGAGCCCGCGGAGCCACCGGAGCCCGCGGAGCCACCGGAACTGCCAAAGCCCCCAGGGCCGTCGACGTCCCCGGAACCCCCGGAGTCACTGACGGCCCGCACCCGGTCCGCCGCGGCGTCGACGGCCGCCTCGACGACCGCCTCGACGACCGCCTCCGCGTCCGCGCCGAGGTCCAGCGGCCTCGTCTCGTACGCGACCGTCTCACCTGCGAGGTCGAGCAGTACGGCCGTCAGCTCGTCCCGGTCGAGATGCAGCCCGATGGCGTGCCCGGCGGAAGGGACCAGCCGGAGCACGGTGCGGGGCTTGCCTCCGGTTGACGGACGGCGGCCCGCCTCCGCCGCCAGTCCCTCGTCCCGCAGCCGTGCCGTGATCTTGCTGACCGCCTGCGGGGTGAGCCCGGTGCGCTCGGCGAGTTCGGGCCTGCTGATGCCGTCCCCGCCCGCCGCGCGCAGCAGATCGAGGACCAGAGCGGCGTTGTGGCTGCGCAGGGCGGGCAGTCCGGCGCCGGCGGGAGACGGTCCGGCGCCTCGGGGAAACATCGTCACCTGCCCATTGTCCTGCCCGCTTGCACTTTAGCAACAGCGTTGTTTAAGTAAGCCCATGAAGAGTGCCCTCCGCGTCGGACTCGTCGGCTACGGCCTGGCAGGTTCCGTCTTCCACGCCCCGCTGATCGCGGCGACCGAGGGCCTCGCCCTCGACACGATCGTCACCTCCAGCCCCGAGCGCCGGGAGCAGGCGCGCGGCGAATTCCCCGCCGTGCGCTTCGCCGACTCGCCCGAAGAGCTGTGGGACCGGAGCGGCGAGCTCGACCTGGTGGTGGTCGCGTCCCCGAACAAGACCCATGTCCCGCTCGCCGCCGCCGCGCTGCGTTCCGGTCTGCCGGTCGTCGTGGACAAGCCGGTCGCCGGGACCGCAGCGGAGGCGCGCGAGCTGGCGGCGCTCGCCGAGGAGCGCGGACTGCTGATCTCCGTCTTCCAGAACCGCCGCTGGGACAGTGACTTCCTCACCCTCCGCAGACTGCTGGCAAACGGCGAGCTGGGCGAGGTACAGCGCTTTGAGTCCCGCTTCGAGCGGTGGCGTCCCCAGCTCAAGGGCGGCTGGCGGGAGTCCGGCGACCCGCAGGAGATCGGCGGACTGCTGTACGACCTGGGCAGCCATGTCGTCGACCAGGCGCTCGCGCTCTTCGGCCCGGCGCTCCGCGTCTACGCGGAGGCGGACGTGCGCCGTCCGGGCGCGGAGGCGGACGACGACACCTTCATCGCCGTCACGCACGCGGGCGGGGTGCGCTCCCATCTGTATGTCAGCGCCACGGCCGCGCAGCTCGGCCCGCGCTTCCGGGTGCTCGGCTCGCGCGCGGGCTATGTCAAGTACGGCCTCGACCCGCAGGAGGCCGCTCTGCGCGAGGGGCGGCGGCCGGGGCCCGGGGAGCCTGCGTGGGGCGTGGAGCCGGAGTCGGCGTGGGGCCGGGTGGGAGCGGGCGAGTCCCCGTTGACCGGCGGGGGCCGGCCGCTGGCCACCGTGCCGGGCGCCTACCCGGCGTACTACGCAGCGGTGGAACGGGCGCTGCGCGAGAGGACCGCGCCGCCCGTCACCGTCGAGGAGGCCGCCGCCGCACTGGACGTCCTGGAGGCGGCGCTGCGCTCCGCCCGTGACGGCGTGACCGTGGAGCTCTCCTCATGAGCAGTGGAGCTCTCCTCATGAGCAGCAGCACACCGCCCCCGCCGGCCGTCGAGGAGATCGAGGCACAGGAGCGCCGACTGACCCTGCCCCGTCTCACGTACGACGACGCCTGGGCACTCGGCAAGCTGCTCGTCTCACTGGCGCGGACGCGCCGTGCCCCCGTCGCGATCGACATTCGCCGCGGACCGCAGCAGCTCTTCCACTGCGCGCTGCCGGGTTCGAGCGCGGACAACGACGCGTGGATCGACCGCAAGAGGCGGGTCGTGGAGCGCTACGGAGAGAGTTCGTACCTGGTGGGGGCCAGGCAACGCGCCAAGGGCACGACGTTCGAGGCGTCCTCGCGCCTCGACCCGGATGTGTACGCGGCCCACGGCGGCTCGTTCCCGCTCGCGGTCGACGGCGTGGGCGTCGTCGGCGCGGTGACGGTCTCGGGCCTGCCGCAGGCGGAGGACCACGCGCTGGTGGTCGAGGCGCTGGAGCGCTTCATACTGGAGCACTTTCGGAAGACGCCGTCTTAGGCCTCGTCGTCGGGGGTGTTCCGCCGTACTCGGGCGACGGCTACGGCTCCTACGCCCGCGGCGAGCAGGGCGGCGGACAGCGCGGCCAGGACGGTGAGCCCGCTGCCCGACGCGCCGGTGTCGGGCAGCTCGCCGCCGCCCGTCGTTCCGCCGGTGGAACCGCCGCCGGTCGACCCGCCACCGGTGGTTCCGCCGTCCGAGCCTCCGGTGGAACCGCCCGCCGTATCACCGCTCGACGAGGGATCTGCTGGTGCGGGACTCAGGGCAGGGCTCGCGGGACTCGGGGCAGGGCCGGTCGGATTCGGGTCCGAGCCCGAGCCCGCGGGAATCGGCTCCGGCTCGGTCGGATCCGGGGACGCCGGGTCCGGGGACGCCGGGTCCGGGGACGCCGGGTCCGGGGACGCCGGCTCGGGCGTCGGCGACTCCTCGACGCACGACGGCAGCTCCCCGTCGAACGGATACGCGTGCAGCTCCTGCCCGCCGCCCCTCCCCTCCTCCGAGGTGTGCGTCAGCGACCCCGTGGTGAAGAGCCGGCCGTTCACACCGGGCAGCGTCACCGTCGTCATGCTGTGCGGCTCGCCCACGAGCACGCTCCCCTGGAACTGCCCCGTGCCCACCAGCCGTACGGTGGTGGCATCGGGGAAGTTCCACAGCAGCCGCTCCCGCAGACCACCGGGCAGGCTCCCGGTATACGTGCTGACGGTGCGGCTCTCCCCGATCAGGTTGACCAGAACGGTCGCGCCCGACGGGATGCCCCGGAAGGTGATCCCCTGCTGCCCGCCGGACTCCGTCGTCAGATCGAAGTCGACGTTGAAGACCTGGAGGCCGGAGACGCCGTCGCCGGTGAAGACGGTCGCGCCGCCGTTGTTGACGGCGGTTCCGGTGGGTTCGCGCGGGGCGTCCCCGTCCGGATACGCGTAGCAGCGGCTGGCCGCGGCGAACTCCCGCCGCAGCTCCGTGAACGGGCCGGCCGCCCCCGGGTCGGACACGGCGGACGGGATGACGGCGCCGGTGAGGGTCCCTCCGTACCGTACGACTCCGGAGGCGCGGCCCTCCTCGGCCAGCAGGCGCTGCCCGGCGGCGACGGTCAGATCGCCGCCCGCGGTGAGGAAGTCCGTTCCGTCGTCGGGAGGCACGCGCGAGCCGACGCCCACGACGCCGACGTTGTAGACGGCGGAGGCGCCGGTGCGCTTGTCCATGTCGAACCGGTCGAGGACGACGATCCTGCCCTCCGCCTCGGCGGCGGCTCCCCGTACGAGGAAGTCATCGCCGACGAAGATGTTGATGTTGTTGTCCCGGCCGGCGAGCGGGCCGTTGTAGAGCTCGGGATGCGGAGTGGGGCAGGGGCCCGGCAGGCAGTGCCCGAGACCGCTGGGGAGCGGGGCGGCGACCCCCCAGGCGGCGAGGGCTCCGAGGAGGACGGCCGCCCCGGCGACGCTCGCGGAGGCGGACACGGCGGCGCGGGAGCGCGGCGAAGTCTTCTTTCTCATACGTCGCAATATGTGAAAATCGGTCAGGCGGGCCCGGCCAACACGCCCGACACACCCGCCGCGCCGCCCCGCATTCCCTCGTTTCGCTCGTCCGCCTACGCGTCCTTGAACTCCTGGCGCTGCCGTCCGAGCCCCTGGATCTCCAGCTCCACGACATCGCCCGCGCGCAGGAACGGCTTCGGCTCCGGCTGCCCGAGCGCCACGCCCGCCGGGGTGCCGGTGTTGATGACGTCGCCGGGGTACAGGGTCATAAAACGGCTGACGTACCGGACGACGTCCGCCACCGGGAAGATCTGGTCCGCGGTGCTGCCGTCCTGCCGGAGCCGGCCGTTGACCCACAGCCTCAGGGACAGCGCCTGGGGGTCGGGAACCTCGTCCGCGGTCACCAGCCAGGGCCCGAGAGGGTTGAACGTCTCGCAGTTCTTGCCCTTGTCCCAGGTCCCGCCGCGCTCCAGCTGGAACTCACGCTCGGAGACATCGTGCGAGACCGCGTATCCGGCGACGTACGACAGCGGGTCCTCGTCGTCCGCCAGATAGCGCGCGGTCCGGCCGATGACGACCGCGAGCTCCGCCTCCCAGTCGGTCTTGCGGCTGCGCCGCGGCACCAGGACAACGTCGTGCGGGCCGACGACCGTGTCCGCCGCCTTGAAGAACACGACCGGCTCGGCGGGGGGCTCCGCACCTGTCTCGGCCGCGTGGTCGTGGTAGTTCAGCCCGATGCACACCACTTTGCCGATACGGGCCACGGGCGGTCCGATGCGCAGCCCGGCGGCGTCCAGGGCGGGCAGCTCGCCGCCCGCCGCAGCCTGCCGCACCCGGGCGAGGGCATCCGGATCGGCGAGCAGTTCCCCGTCGACGTCCGCCGCCAGCCCGGACAGATCCCGCAGGGTCGTCCCGTCCTCGTCGAGCAGCGCCGGACGCTCCGCGCCCGCCGCACCGACACGCAGCAGCTTCATGGTCTTCTCCCTGTGGTCGAGGTGAGGCCCCGGCCGATGGAGTGCGGCCATCGGAGGATTGGCTGATCCTCCAAGAGCCCCCGCCGCTCCGCAAGACCCTGTTCACCACCTGGACCGCCGCTAGGCCGTAAGAAGCGCCCGCTCCGCCGCGGTCCAGGCGGCGCTGACGGTGACATAGAGGGCAGCGGCGAGGGGGACGACGGCGACGCTGACCAACGTGCCGAAGGACAGCAGCGGCAGTGCCTTCGTCACGCCCGCAGGCACCCCCTCCGGCGTCGCCCCCGAGGCTGCGAACTGCCGCTTCCCCCGCACGTACATGAACGTGGCAACGGCGGCCACGATCAAGAACAGGGCGACGTACACCAGTCCGGCCGGACCGAAGACCCCGCCCTGGCCGATCGCGGACAGCCAGTTCCCGGCGAGCGGCGCGGCGAGCAGCGTCCCGCCGACGCCGCCGCCGGCGAACAGGTGGTACATCAGCAGGAACGCGGGCAGCTGCAGCAGGCTGGGCAGACAGCCCGCCAGCGGGGACACGTTCTCCCTGCCGTGCAGCTCCAACACGGCCCGCTGGAGCCGCTCCGGATCATTGCGGTACTTCGTGCGCAACGCGGCGACCTGCGGCGCGAGCCGCGCCCTGGCCCGCTGGCCGCGGGCGGCGGCACGGGAGAGCGGATGGATCGCAAGCCGTACGAGCACGGTGAACACCACGATCGCGGCGGCCGTGGCGGATGTGTGGAACAGCGGCCGGAGCAGCGCGGCAAGCTGCTCGACAAGCGTGGCGAAAAAGGACATGGGTGAGCCCTCCGGGGTCTCGTCGTGCCGATGGAGAACGTGCATGCGGCATGACGACTGCGGAGGGACCGGTCGGCTGACTGGAGTCCGCCCGCTCGTTCCTACGCGGCCGTCACGAGGAGACCCCGCCCGGGAGCCCGGGGCCTGGTGCGCCCGCGGGCGTCCGGATCACGCTGAGGAAGGAAGGCGGTACGCCGCTCACGGTCGCGGATGGCGGTGCGGACGCGGGTGCGGGGCACGGCGGGCGCACAGCGTGCACTGATGACGGCGCAGACGGCGGCCGCGGCGAAAGCGAGGGCGACCGCGGCCAGACCGCCGTCGCCGTCGACAAGGAGGACCTCGATGAGCAGCAGAAAGAGGAACGCGACCGGCCGGAACACAGTCCCTCCCCCCTCATGCGCACATCTGTCCATACCGTTGTACACACCCGTTATACACGACTACCGGGTCCGCACCGCGGCCAACTCCCCCCACACCACCAGCCGGTAGGCCGAACTGAACTCGGGCGTGCAGGTGGTCAGCGTGAGGTAGCGGCCGGGCCGGTCGTAGCCGGCGGAGGGCCGCACCAGGCTGCGCGGCACGGGCTGGATCACGCCGGTGTCCCCGGGCGTGGTCTGCGCGAGGGTCTGGTCCACCTCGTAGACGTACACGCCCTGCGCGGTCTCGATCCGCACCTCGTCTCCCTTGCGCAGCCGGTCGATGCGGCGGAAGGGCTCCCCGTGGGTGTTGCGGTGCCCCGCGACCGCGAAGTTCCCGGCGCGACCCGGCGCTGCGGTATCCGGATAGTGCCCCACAAACCCGCGGTCCAGCACCTCACGCTTGCCGACCCCGCGGGCGACGGGGGCGACGACGCCGAGGCGTGGGATGCGAAGGACGGCGTAGCCGCGGAAGGGAGCGGGAGAAGCTGTGCCCTGCGTCTCCCCTTTCTCGCCCCCACCCCCATCGGCCGCCCGGTTCTTCCCCTCACCCGACTCCCCCTCACCCGACTTTCCTTCAGCCCCCTCCCCTTCACCGCCCTCCTCTTCAGCGCCCTCCGCCCGCTCCCACTGCTGCTCGAGGACGCGGACGTGCCGCCGGGCGTCATGCCGGGCCTGGAGGTTGGTCCACTGCAGCTGGTGTACGACGAGGAGAAGGACGACGCCCCCGAGAGTGACGGCCAGCTCGGCGACGCCCCACAGCACACGCGCGAATGCCCTACGCCGCGCCCCCCGCGGGCCCCCGCACCACGACCGCCCTCCGCTGCTGCAGCACGGGCGCACGATAGGCCGTACCTGCCCAAGTCACCAGGCGCAGATGAGAATCGGGGCGCCCCCGCCGAACCCCCATACGGCAGTACGGTGTCTGGCATGCGCCCCGACACGCCTGCCGACCACTCCGCCGAAGCCGAGCGCCTGCTGCGCACCGCCGAGCGCTACCCCGAGGACAAGGAGCCGCTGCTCCTGCGGGCCGCGGCCCACCTCGAACTCGCCGGCGCCCGCGAACGCGCCTCGGCCCTCTACGACCGTCTGCTCACCGACTCCCCGGAACACCCCCTGCTGATCAAGGCCCTCCAAGCGGCCAATCTCTGGGAGTACGGCCACGAGGCCGAGGCCCGCGCCCTGATCGCCGGCGTCCGCGCGGCCGCCCCGGCGGACGCGGCCCCGTGGGAGATCGTCGCGGAGACGCTGGAGTCCCACGACGAGCTCGAGGACTCCCACGACTGCTTCACCGCGGCCCTTGAGCTACTCCTCCCGGCAGGCGAGAACGACGTCCCCTACTCCATCCAGTCCCTGCTCACCGGCCGCCACCGCGTCCGCCGGCTCCTGGGCCTCCCCCACGACGACCGCGACGCCCTCGCCGACCGCGTCCACACCGGCGACATCTCCCTGGACGAACTCCACGACCCCAAGCGGCTGTGGGCCCTGGGCTCCGACAACCCCGCCGAACTCCAGGCCGAGATCGCCCGCCTCCGCTCCGAGCTGGGCTCCTACCGCTCCGCGCTCTCCCGCCCCTTCCCGGTGACCGTCCTCCACTGGCCGGAGCCCGAGTTCCGCGAACTCCTCACGGCCTGCCCGGAGCTACAGACGGAGTACCCCACCTACGAGGCCCACCTCACGGACATCGAAGCCTCCCTCCGCGAGCTCGCCGCCACCGGCACCCGCAACCTGGGCATCGTCCGCGGCACGGTCCCCTCCTACGAGGCCTTCGCCGCCTCCGAACAGTCCACCCCCGCCAACCCGGCGCTCCTCCCCCAATACGCCACCACCCTCGCCGCCCGCGGCCACGCCACCCCCTGGCCGCCCTCCAAGGGCGCCCCCTGCTGGTGCGGCTCGGGCACGGCATACCGCGACTGCCACGGAGACGGCTAATACCTGATCAGTTGTCAGTGGGGCCTGGTACCACTGGAGCAACAAACGGGAGGGACACAGGTGACCGGCTCCATGGATACAGATCAGCCTGTTGCCGGGCTGTATGAGCAACTGATCACGCTGCGGCTTGAGCACCAGCTGGAAAACCTCAGCCAGGGCGGTAGCTGGCAGGCCATCGACGATACGGTCAGCCCGGATTCGACACCTCAAGTCCTGGCGCGGCATGTGGCGGCGACGACAAAGCGCATCCTCGAACGGCTGCCAGCTCATGAACGGGTCCACGCGGCGAATCACATCCTCGAGTCCATGAACACGCTTGAGGGAGCCCGTGAGTGGGTCGACTTGGTCGCAGCCGGTCCGCGACAGCTGCTTGCCATCGCCGAGCAGGAGGCCAAAGGTGTCTATGCCATCCGCCCTGCGACGCCTCTGTCCGAAACAGCGCTGATCACCAATTCACCGGAGGACCCAAACCTGGGGTTTGAGCTTCGTGCTGAGCTCGCCACTGCCAATAGAGTCGACCTCCTGTGCGCCTTTGTGAAGTGGCACGGGCTCCGTGTCATCGAGCAGTCACTTGAAGCAGCCCATACACGTGGAGTACCTATCCGCGTCATCACCACGACGTACATCGGAGCTACAGAGCGGCGAGCCCTGGACAAGCTGGTCCAGCGGTTCAACGCCGAAGTGAAGGTCAATTACGAGCTTCGATCCACCCGGCTACACGCCAAGGCTTGGTTGTTCCGACGCAACAGCGGCTACGACACCGCATACGTCGGAAGCAGCAATCTCTCCAAAGCCGCACTGCTCGACGGCCTGGAGTGGAACGTCCGCCTCTCATCCATTGCCACACCTGACGTACTCCGCAAGTTCGAGGCGACCTTTGATCCTTACTGGAGCGAATCGGCCTTTGAGCGATACGTGCCAGACAGAGACGCATCCCGCCTTGATGAGGCGCTCCAGCGTGCGGGGCGAGGTACCAGCACCGCCCCAGGCGGACGTATCACACTGTCGGGCCTAGAGGTTCGCCCCTACCCTCATCAGCGCGACATGCTGGAGCGGCTTGAGGTGGAGCGCACGGTCCATGACCGCCACCGCAATCTTCTGGTGGCCGCCACCGGCACGGGAAAGACCGTTATGGCCGCCCTTGATTACAAACACCTGCGACAGCAGTACGGTCGCGACCTGCGACTTCTCTTCGTTGCGCATCGGCAGGAGATTTTACGACAGTCCCTGCGCATATACCAAGACGTACTCGTTGACGCCAACTTTGGTGAGCAGCTACACAGCGGCATCGTGCCGGAAAACTGGCAGCATGTCTTCGCGAGTGTGCAGTCACTCAACGCTCGTTCCCTTGAGCGCTTTGCGCCCGACCACTTCGATGTCATCGTTATCGACGAGTTTCACCACGGCGTATCCCCTACCTACCGAAGGATCATCGACCACTTCACCCCCTTGGAGTTGCTCGGCCTTACCGCTACTCCAGAGCGCATGGACGGACGCAACGTCCAGGATGAGTTCTTCGATGGGCGTATCGCCGCCGAAATGCGGCTCTGGGAAGCCCTTGAGAACGATCTACTCACCCCTTTCCACTACTTCGGCGTCACAGACAACACCGATATGAGCGCCGTTGCCTGGAAACGCGGATCATACGATGTCTCGGAGCTCGACAACCTCTTCACCGGAAATGACGCTCGGGCACGTCTCGTCGTCCGAGCAGTGATCGACAAGATCACCGACCCACACTCGATGCGAGCCCTCGGGTTCTGCGTCTCAGTAGCGCACGCGCACTTCATGGCGAGATTCTTCGAGCGCGCAGGGTTCAAGGCATGCGCTCTCTCCGGGGAGACAGCTCATGAAGAACGAAAGGCGGCTCTCGACGCTCTCAAGTCGGGCGAGCTTCAGATCATATTCTCCGTAGACATCCTCAACGAGGGCCTCGATATCCCAGACGTCGACACACTGCTGCTTCTGCGCCCCACATCGAGCGCCACCGTCTTTCTACAGCAGCTCGGCAGAGGGTTGCGGCGAACCGAAAAAAACCGGTACTGACCGTGCTGGACTTCATTGGGCAGCACCACAAGGAGTTCCGATTCGAGGAACAGTTCCGGGCTCTCACCAATCTCACCCGTAACCGCTTGCTGGACAGCATGGAGCATGACTTCCCCCAGCTGCCGTCCGGCTGCCAGATCATCCTTGAGTCCAAGGCCAAGGAAATGATCATCAACAACGTGCGAAGCCAGCTCAGCGTCAATGTGACACAACTCGCCAACGAGGTCGGCCAGTACGGCGTGCTTCACCTCTCCACCTACCTGAGAGAAAGCGGCCGGGAGTTGAAGGAGCTTTACCGCGGCAACGGCAACTCCTGGACAGGGCTGCTCCGTCGCGCGGGCCTGCTGCCCAAGGAAGGTCCTGAGGAGGAGCACGCACTACTAAAGCGAGTATCGGCGTTCCTGCATGTGGACGACCCGCAGCGGGTTGCCGCCTATAGCAGGCTGCTGGACGATGACGCGCCTGCGTACGCTGAGCTCGACGAGCGAGAAAAGGCTTATGCGCGCATGCTCTACTTCTCGCTCTGGCCCTTGGGAGGCTTCGCCTCCTACCAAGAAGGGATCGCTTCGCTCCGCCCACACCACGCCTTTCGCGATGAGCTCCGTCAAGTCCTGGCACACACCCTCGACCGAGCCGATCACGTACCCATCGCACTCACCGGCGACCTAGCCGATCTACCGCTGACTGTCCATGCCTCTTACAGCCGCGAGGAGATCCTCCCGGCATTGGGTCAGTCATTCATTGGTGGATTTATGCCAGGACACTTCCGTGAGGGAGTGAAGTGGTGTGAAAGCATCAGGACGGACGCGTTGCTGATCACCTTGGAGAAGGACGCCAAGGACTTCTCTCCGCAGACGCGCTATCGCGACTATGCCATGAGCGACTCGCTCTTCCATTGGGAGTCACAGAACCAGACATCGGAGACTTCCCCGACCGGTATCCGCTACCAGACCCACGCCACCCAAGGCAGTCATGTACTGCTCTTCGTCCGTCGCTACAAGAAGACCGACATCGGTGGCCCACAGCCGTGGATGCTCCTCGGCCCCGCCAACTATGTGGAGCACAAGGGAAGCAAACCCATGGAGGTTACCTGGAAGCTCAGACATGAGATGCCGGCGGATGTCTGGACCTACTCCACGATTGCCACAAGCTAGCAGTTCCCCCCCGGCCCCTGTTCCTTGCACGACTAAAAAAGAAACGATTCACCGAAGACACCGAGGGTATTTTTGTGCTGGACATACAAGTTGACGAGCGCCGTCGGCGTCAGGAGATCCACGAACAGTACGGCGGTAGCCCCCAAGGGGGAATCTGCCCATCCGGGAAAGGCCCTTATATATTCCTCTTCACCGATCACACCAAAGGCCCGCAGTACGGCTACAGAGACGGCTGGGGGAAAGATGGCCACTATCACTATTGCGGAGCGGGCCGACACGGTGATCAGCAAATAACCCGCGGCAATAAAGCAGTCCTGGAACACACCAAAACCGGAAAGTCCCTCCACCTATTCGAAGGGATAGCTTCTGGCGTTGTCGCCTACCGAGGCGAATTTGTGCTAGCGAGCGAGAATCCCTGGTATCGCACCGAGACTCCCGACGTCGAAGGTATCCAGCGGTCAGCCATTATGTTCCGTCTCATACCGGTGGACGCTTCTTCAGTGAGAGAACCGAGGATCAGCAGAGTCCCGGCATCACAGACAGAAGTTGAAATAACTTCCGTAGAACGCAACCTCACCTCCACGACATCCGCCAACCGCTCGAATAAATCGATCATCGTAAATCGGCGGGAGTCGGAGCTAGTTAGCGACTACCATAACCATCTTGTCAACCTGGGGCACCAGGTCAGTCGATTCAAAATACGACCACAGGGAGAATCTAGCCCCCTCTTGACTGACCTCTATGATGCCACCACAGACACGCTGATAGAGGCGAAAAGCGCTGCCACACGCGAAGCCATCCGCACGGCGATCGGTCAACTCTTCGACTACCAGCGTTTTATAACGCCAACGCCGTCGCTTGCGATTCTCACGCCGTCCGAGCCACGCAAGGACCTGCGCGACCTCTGTGCCGCGCTCTCCATTCAGACGATCTGGCAGGCGGAGCAGGGCTACGCCTGCAGCGAGACATCTTCGGAGTAGGCTTCGGCCTCAAACAGCACCTGTGCCCGGTCCAGCGCTTCGTCCGGGTCGCACCCATGGGCGCGCATCCAGTGCAGCAGGTCGGCCATGAGGATGACCGCGTCTCGTTGCGCCTCGCGAACGCCCATCTGGCCGAAGACCTCCCACCTTTCTGGCGACGCGCTACAGATCGCCAGAACAGCCTCTGCCTTGCTTACCCGAACATCCTTGATATGACCCCGCGCCGAGTCGAGCCCGGTGGCGAGTTCACACCATGTGATCTTCGAGTCTCCATTGAGGACAACACCCCATCGCTCGGCCGTCGCATCGACCAGCGCCATGCCTCTCCCCTCCTCGTCGTCCACCTGCGTTGACACGAGGGTGGGGAGCGCCCGCGTATCAGGGTCGCGGATCTCGATACGAACGGCAGGACCGCGCATCGACACGGCAAGTGTCGCGGGTGTTCCTGACCCCACGTGACGGACCACATTGCTGACCAGTTCGGTGACACACAGCTGAGCCGCTTCGATCACGTTCGGCAGACCCCAAGTCGCCAGGTGCAGCCGCATCACCCGCCGCAGCCCGGCTACTTCCCGCGCCTCCGCAAGGAACGAAAGTTCCCAAGGCTTCCTAAGGACTTCACACCGACACTCGTGCATTTCCAGTCACCTCTCCGGCAGGCGGTAGTTACATGCGGTAGCGCCTTGCATCGCCATCGTGACATTGGAACTCTCAAAATGAGACTCTCATCACTGATATGAGGGAGCGCAGACCCACATGTGCGCGCTCCCCGCGCACGCCACCTTGTCTGTACGGCAGGTGGGCATGCACGCTCGGGCAGATCAACACGAAGGGCCACAGCAATGGCAGTTGGACCGACCACACGCAGGCGGCAGCTCGGGGCCGACCTGCGTCGCCTACGGGAGCGTGCAGGTCTCACCCTTGAGGAAGCGGGGGCACGCGTCGGTATCTCCAAGGCGACCCTGAGCAGGTACGAGACCAAGGAGGGAAGCGTCAAGTGGCCCGCTGTCGATGCCCTGTGTCGTGAGTACGGTTCGAGTGAGCAAGAGCGGAGCGCACTGGTCGAACTTGCCAAAGGCGCCAGGATTAAGGGCTGGTGGCACTCCCTCGCCGACCCGATCCCCGAGTCAATGAGCCTCATGCTGACCTTGGAGGACGAGGTCGTACGCGAGGACCATTACGCCTGCATGTACGTCCCTGGGCTGCTCCAGACACGCGCGTACGCCGAAGCTGTCCACCGCGCTTCCGAAATGCGATGCAGTGAGCAAGAGATCACACACATGGTCGACATCCGCATGAAGCGACAGGAACTGCTGGACCGAGAGGAACCGCCACACATCTGGGCCGTGGTCGACGAAGCCGTCATCCGCCGGGTCGTCGGCGGGCGCAGCGTGATGCGCCGGCAACTGGATCACTTGCGGACGCTCGCAGGCGAGCCCCATATCACCGTTCAAGTGCTGCCCTTCGCAACAGGGGCTCACGCTGCTGCCGTGGGCAGCTTCGTCGTCCTGGGCGGTCCCACGCCTGAGTTGGATGTGGTGTACGTGGACATCATCGGGGGTGGCCTGTTCATGGAGAAGCCCGAGGAACTTGACCGCTATAAGCTGGCATTCGAATACTTGCGCGCCCAGGCGCTGGACATTCCATCCTCGGTCGCGCTCCTCGACCGGGCCTGCAAGGAGCTGTGATGGGCGGCGACGACCTCCAGTGGATCAAGTCCTC
This sequence comes from Streptomyces chengmaiensis, assembly GCF_029846775.1. Classification (NCBI taxonomy): domain Bacteria; kingdom Bacillati; phylum Actinomycetota; class Actinomycetes; order Kitasatosporales; family Streptomycetaceae; genus Streptomyces; species Streptomyces chengmaiensis. Next base: position 60,665 of record NZ_JARWBG010000018.1, on the reverse strand, counting down.
GTACAGCGGCGGCAGCGGCACCGAGTGTGTGGAGATAGCTCGACTCAGCGCGCGTACAGCGATACGCGACAGCAAAGATCCGGTGGCCAGGCAGCTCGTGGTCCCCGCGCAGGCGTGGGGTGTCTTCATCGGAGCCGTGAGGGAGAACTGTCTCGGCTGAGTCGGGTCGGCGCGTGGACCACCTGGGCACTGGAGGCACGGCACCTATCCGCCGTCCGGCGCACCTCAGTTCTCCGGCCGTGGCATTACGGGGTCCGCCACTGGGTCGGCTGTGAAGCCCAGCAGACGGCCGGCCGAAGTCACCGTCAGGTCGAGGCGCATGGGGAACGTGTCGCGGGCCGCTTCCGTGTTCCGCGCGTCGGCGTCGTCCGCCTGTGATCCGGCCGACCTCGCCGTCTCGCTAGCCTGGCCCGATACGCCGGTCGGCCGCCGTACTGGCACGGCTTCGAGATAGCGCAGCGCACGACGAGAGCGAAGCGCCTGAGTTGGGTCGGCGCGCCAGGGGAATGCCCCGGATCGGGCCGTGGGGCTCATAGCATCCGGGGCATGGTCGTGCGAAAGCGTGTCGTGGTCGGCGGGGTTGTGCAGGGTGTGTTCTTTCGGGACACGTGTCGGCAGACCGCCCAGGAGCACGGGGTCGCCGGGTGGGTGCGGAACGTGGGGTGGGGGGAGGTCGAGGCCGTGTTCGAGGGGGATGAGGGCGGCGTCGAGGCGCTGGTGCGGTGGGCGCGAAGGGGCCCTGCCGCCGCTGTGGTGGAACGGGTCGAGGTGCGGGACGAGGCCCCCGAGGGTGCGAGTGGGTTCGAGGTGCTGCCCAGCGTGCGGTGACGCGGGGCCGGGGTGAGGGGGAGAGAGCGGCCCCGCGCCGTCGGGAAGATGGTCAGATGTTGAGGTCGGCCGGTCTGTGGGTGTGGCTCTCCACGTCCGCGGCTGCCCGGCCCACGAGCTCGTGGGCCAGTTCGGAGCAGGCGCGGGCCGCTGCGAGCTCTTCGCCTATCTTGGCGTCCGGGGTGTCGGCGGGATTGCGCCTGGCCACGCCCATGCCCTGGACCGCTGGTGCCTCCGGTCCGCTGAGCGAGGCCTTGCACGCGGTACGCGTCCCGTCCTCTTCGAACGACAAGTCGATGTTCCAGTGCTGCATCGTCATGACGGATCACCTGCGCCGTGCGTCATTTGGTGGGGTGTGACTCCACCAGGTCCTTGAACTGCTGAAGGTCCTCGCGGACCATCCGCTCGATCGCGGAGGACTGGGCGAAGCCCTTGGGGCCCCCGAAGGCACTGTGCGCCTCGTGAGGGTCGTACTCCATGCGTACCTGCACTCTGGTGTGGTCCGAGTCGATCGGCAGGAGTGAGACGGAGCCGCGCAGATGCGAGCCGTCCGTGGTCCGCCAGGTCATCGTGGACTGCGGGCGCAGGTCCTGGGTGTCGGCGTCGATGCCGTGGGCCGTGCCGTGGGTGTCGACGTCCAGATGAACCCCGGTCGTTCCCTCACGCCGCGCGTCGCGGCAGCCTTCGACGAACCGGGGGTAGTCCTCGACCTGGTGCAACTGGTTCCAGACCGCGTCTCCGGACGCTTTGATGTCGATCTGTTCCTCAAGTGTGGGCATGACGGTCTCCCTGTCTTCTTCCAGGGTGCGTCCCCACAGCCCGCCGCCGCAACGCAGGCGTATGCGACAGACACATGCCGTCACAGCTTGATTACGGCGGGCACGCCGCCCCGAGCGGCATGGAAGCATCAGGCCCTTCTTCCGTTTCATCCGTACCGGGGAGCCTTGGGGGGCTTATGAACACTGGGAAGATACGCACGGGGACCAGAAGGACAGCGGGACGCGTGCGGCTGATCGCTACGGCTGTGGCGCTGGGGATCTCAGCCGTGGGCTGCGGAGGCGGCACGGGCGGCACGGAGGGCGAGAAGGCCGGGGCAGCCGATCCGTCCGCGGTCAGCGGCACGCCGCTGGAGACCGCGGCGTCCGAGACGGCGAGCCCGACGCCGAGCCCCACGCCCACCTGGTCGTTCTCCCTGAGCGACGACGAGGACACTGCGGAGGCCGGCGAGCGGATCGTGATCGCGGTGCTGGACAACGACACGGTCACATCGCCGTCGGGCGCCACGGAGGGCCTGGACCTGGACCTGACCGTCGACGCCGTACCCGGCCACGGCACCGCCACCGTCGACGGCGCGCGCATCGCATACCGGCCGACGGCCGGCTACAGCGGGCCAGACGAGTTCACCTACCGGGTCAAACCGCAGGACGGCGGCACGGGCGGCACCGCCGTCGTGCGCATCAACGTGACGGCTCCTCCCCCGGTCTCCTATCGCAACTGCGACGCCGCCCGCGCCGCCGGGGCCGCACCGGTGCACCGCGGCGACCCCGGATACGGAAGCCACCTCGACCGCGACGGCGACGGCGTCGGCTGCGAGCCGTACAGCGGATCGAGCGGCGGATCGACGGGCGGGTCCAACGGAGGGTCGTCCAGCGGAGGGTCGTCCAGCGGAGGAAGCGGAGGCGGGGGCAGTACGTACTACAAGAACTGCGACGCCGCCCGCGCCGCCGGAGCGGCGCCCGTGCACCGCGGCGACCCCGGATACGGAAGCCACCTCGACCGCGACGGCGACGGCGTCGGCTGCGAATGACGCAGTGAGCCGTGAGCGAGATCTGACTGAGCCGTCGGTGCGCCGGTGAGCGCAGGCCGCGCTCCCGGCAGTCGGTGCGCCTCGGGCTCGCTCCCGGCAGTCGGTGCGCCTCGGGCTCGCTCTGTGCTTGCTCCGGGCTTGCTCCGTGCTCGCTATGGGCTTGCTCCGTGCTTGCCCGTGGTGAATCCGCAGCCGATTGGCAGCCGATTGACGGAGCGGAGCGTATGCAGGAGCCACGAGCCGGACTCGCCCCCGGTTCAATTCAGGGAGAAATCAGAATTCTTTGAACCGGGGGTCCTCCAGGGCTCGTATCCCGAACACGACCGGCCGAACGGCTGACCGCGAACGGGAGGACCAGAAGAGTGCACAAGCGAATGGCTGCCATGACGACGACCGCAGCGATCACGGCGACGACTGTCGTCGGCGTGGCGGGCTTTGCGCCCGCCGTCGCGGATGACGGGCACGGCGGGCGCGCCGACACCTTCACCGCAACGCTCTCCGGCGCCGACGAAGTGCCCGTGCCCGGCGGCCCCGCCGTGAACGACCCCGACGGAAAGGCCGTCGCCCTCGTCAGGGTCAAGGGCGACCGGGTGACCTTCGCAATCCAGTGGAAGGGGTTCGTACCCACGCTCGGCCATGTCCACCAGGGCGCCGCCGGCCAGAACGGCGAGGTCAGGGTTCCGCTGTTCGGCTCCGCGATGCCCGACACCGTGCACTCCGCCGCCGGGCAGGTAACCGTCGACGACGCCGCACTGGCCCACGGCATCCGCAGCAACCCCTCGGGCTTCTATGTGAACCTGCACAGCGCGGAGTTCCCCGGCGGGGCCGTCCGCGGCCAGCTCCAGCCGCTGAAGCGGAACATCGACCCGCTGACCGTCATCAAGGGCGGGAAGCTGCGGGCGCTGGCCAACGGCGGTCAGGAGGTGCCGAAGAACGACGCGTCCAAGGTCGGCGACCCCGACGGGCACGCTGTGACCTTCCTGCACCCCAAGGGCAGGAACGTCGACTACTCACTCGCCTGGATCAACATCAAGAGCCCCACGCTCGGCCATGTCCACCAGGGCGGCTTCGGCAAGAACGGCGATGTCGTCTTCAGCTTGTTCAACCGGCCCGTGCCGGACGGGATCTTCGCCGTCTCCGGGCGGCTCACCGGTCAGAGCCCGGACGTCGTCCAGCGCGTCCGCGCCAACCCGTCGGACTACTACTCCAACATCCACACGAGTGAGTTCCCGGACGGGGCCGTCCGCGGGCAGTTCTTCCGCTGAGCGGCCCTCCGGCGGCAACCGGGCGCGTGAGGCGCGTGAACCGCACGAGGGAGCGGGTCACGCGCCCAGCGCATGCGCCACCGTGTAGATGACCAGCCCCGCCAGCGCACCCACCACCGTGCCGTTGATCCTGATGAACTGCAGATCCCGCCCGATATGCGCCTCGATCTTCCGCGAGGTGTGCTCCGCGTCCCAGCTGGCGATCGTCTCCGAGATCAGCGCGGTGATCTCGTGCCGGTACGTCGTCACCACATACACCGCCGCGTCTTCGACCCACCCGTCCAGCTTCGACTGGAGCCGGCTGTCCGTCGCCAGCCGCGCGCCCAGCGACAGCAGGGAGGCGCGGGCGCGCAGCCGCAGTTCGCTGCGGTCGTCCTCCGCCGCCGAGATGATCATGGTGCGGACGTTGCCCCAAGCCGAGGCGATCACATCCTGCACCTCCGAGCGCGACAGCAGCTCGGACTTCATCCGCTCGACCCGCGCCCGGGTGTCCGTGTCCGCCTGCAAGTCGGTGGCGAAGTCCGTCAGGAAGCGGTCGATCGCACCGCGGGCCGGGTGCCCGCGCATGTCCCGCATCTCGGTGACGAAGCGCAGCAGCTCCTTGTAGACCCGCTCGCCGACCTTCCGGTCGACGAACCGCGGGGTCCAGCCGGGGGCCCCGCCCTCCACCGCGTCCATCACCGAGTCCGCGTGCAGGACCAGCCAGTCGTGGGCGCGGGCGCAGATCAGGTCGACCGCCCGGTGATGGGCGCCGTCGGAGACGACCTTCTCCAGGGTCTTGCCGATGCCGGGCGCGACCTCCGCGGCGTCGGCGCGCCGGGTGATCGCCTCCCCCACCACCGCCTGCACATCGGAGTCGCGCAGCACGGTCAGCGCGCCGCGCAGCGCCGTGGACAGCTCGGCGGTGACCCGGTCGGCGTGGTCGGGATGGGCCAGCCACGCCCCCAGGCGGCGGCCGATGCCCATGGCGCGCAACCGGGCCCGTACGACTTCGCCCGACAGGAAGTTCTCCCCGACGAACGAGCCGAGCGCGGCGCCCAGCTGGTCCTTCTTCGTCGGGATGATCGCCGTGTGCGGAATGGGCAGCCCGAGCGGCCGCCGGAACAGCGCGGTGACCGCGAACCAGTCGGCCAGCGCACCCACCATGCCCGCCTCCGCCGCGGCCGCGACATACCCGGTCCAGCCGCCGAGCCCGGCGTTCTCTCCCCAGGTCGCAAGGGCGAAGACCAGGGCGACGAGCAGCAGCATGCCGGTCGCGGTGGCTTTCATACGACGGACGCCGCGCTGCTTCTCTGCGTCGGCCTCGGTGTACGCGAAGCCGGGAAGTCCGGCCGCCGGCACGCCGCCGCCGGCCCGTGTGCCGCCCCGCTCAGCAGTCTCCATGCCGCTCCACCCGTCCAGCCCCGTCGACGTCGAACGTCCGCGCACACGTGCGCCGTACGCATTGTCCCTATATCAGGTACTCCCGGAGCGTGATCTGAGTTCCCGGGTCAGTCGAGTTCCCTCGGGCCGTCCTCGCCCTTGTCCAGCCGTGGCTTCCGCTCCCGCTCGGCCTGCTCGGCACTCTCGACCTGCTCGGCCTGCTCGGCACTCTCGACCTGCTCGGCCCGCTCGGCACTCTCGACCTGCTCGGCCCGCTCGGCCTTGAGCCGCCGCTTCTCCGCCTTTGTGCGCTTGCGCTCCACTCCGACACCGCCCATCAGCGCAAAGCCGGTGACGGTGACCCGCGGCGCGGCCGGATCCGGCGCGGCCTCCACGGAACCGGACTCGCCGAAGCCGCCCATAAGGCCGATGCCGGTGACGTCGACGTTCAGATCGGGCGGGACGACGACATGGACGCCGCCCATGATCGAGAAGCAGCGGATCACCACCTCCCGGTCCTCGAAGCGGGCATCGCGCAGATCCAGCTCCCCGCCGCCCATCAGCGTGAACGCCGTGAACCTGCGGCCCACGGTCCAGCCGCCCTTGCGCCCGAAACCCCCGCAGCAGGCGAACGCCATCCTGGAGGTGCCCGTACCGCCGATGCGCCGGGCCCATCCGCCGGGCGAGCGGTCGCCGGACGGCGCGGGCTGGGCCCCGCCCGCATCCGCGGGCGCGGGAAGATCCCGTACAAGCGGCTCCAGATCCCCGTGAGTACGGGCCTTGTAGGCCGCATCCAGCCGCTCCTCGAACTCCTCCATGTCGAGCCGGCCCTCCGCGACGGCGTCCCGCAGCCGCTCGGCCACCCGCTCTCGTTCCGCATCGGAAGCCCGCATCTCGGGGAGTTCGTTCGCCATACCGGCAGCCTAGGCGGTGTCCGGACGTTCTTTCCCCTCCACGCCCCTTCCCATGACCGGCGGCAAGCCCCCAGGCCCCCTGAACGGCCTTCGGCCGTGCCCTCAGTCGCCGGACGGGCTGAGATTCAGCCCCTCCTGCGTTTGAGCAGCGGGGTCTGGGGCGGAGCCGCCGTCGGCCGTGCCCCGGTTCGGGAAGGAGCCGGGAGGAGCGGGAAGGGGCGGGGAGAGATCCGCCGCAGGCGACGCGGCCCCGGGGCACACGGCCTCACCGTCCGCCCCGACGCCCCCGTCACCGCGCCGCTCCTCGTACATCCTCGCGATCACCGCCTCGATGTCCGGCTCCCGCACCGACAGATCCACCAGCGGGTACTCCGCCGCCAGCGCGGCCACCAGCGGAGCCGCCGAAGCCGAGGCCGGGAACGCCAGCCACTGCCGCGGCCCCTCCACCCGCACCGTCCGCGCCCCCGGCAGCGTGACGGGCGGCAGCTCCCGCTCCAGGTCCACGATCAGCGTCCGCTCGCTCCGGCCCACGTCGTGCAGCCCGGCCGTCGGCCCGTCGTACACCAGCCGCCCGTGGTCGATGACCATCACCCGGCGGCACAGCTGCTCGATGTCGGTCAGATCGTGCGTGGTCAGCAGAACGGTCGTGCCGCGCTCCGCGTTCAGGTCCCGCAGGAACTCCCGCACCTTCGCCTTGGAGACCACATCGAGGCCGATGGTCGGCTCGTCGAGATAGAGCACGTCCGGGTCGTGCAGCAGGGCCGCCGCGATGTCGCCCCGCATCCGCTGGCCCAGGGAGAGCTGCCGCACCGGCACGCCCAACAGCCCTCCCAGATCGAGGAGTTCCACACAGCGGTCCAGGTTCTCCCGGAAACGCCCGTCCGGGATCCGGTACATCCGGTGCATCAGCCGGTACGAGTCCTTCAGCGGCAGATCCCACCACAGGGTCGTACGCTGCCCGAACACCACGCCGATCCGCTGCGCCAGCCGGGTGCGCTCCCGCGAAGGGTCGATGCCCGCGACCCGCAGCCGCCCCGCGCTCGGCGTGAGGATGCCCGTCAGCATCTTCACCGTGGTCGACTTGCCCGCGCCGTTCGGGCCGATGTAGCCGACCATCTCACCGCGCGGCACGGTGAAGCTGAGCCCGTCGACGGCCCGCACCAGCCGCCGCTCGCGCCGCCACCGCCGCCCCACGCCCCGACGCCGCACCTCGAACACCTTCTCGACGCCGTCCAACTCGATGAAATCCACCCGCAATCCGTCCCCTCGGTCGACACGGCCCGGTTCTCCGTGCCGCGGTCAGTTCCCCGTGCTGCGGTCAGTTCCCCGTGCTGCGGTAGGCGCGCAGCCCCGCCCGCCACGCAAGCCCCGCCAGGGCGCAGCACCCCGCCGCCACCAGCGGCGACGCAAAGGCCGTCCACTGCGGCAGATCCAGCGGATAGGGCCGCCCCAGCACATGCATCGCGGGCAGCCAGTTCACGAACGCCAGCGGCACGACGAACGTGACACCGCGCACCAGATCCCGCGCGAAGATCGTCGGCGGATACTGCAGCAGGGTGTTCCCTCCGTACGTGAAGGAGTTCTGCACCTCCGCGGCATCCTGCGCGAAGAACTGGAACGCGGCCCCGCCGACGAACAGCGCCCCGAAGATCCCCGCCCCGCCCAGCAGCATCAGCACCACGGTCAGCACCCGCGACACGGTCCAGTCGACGTCCAGCGCGAACAGGCCGTAGCCGAGCACCAGCAGCCCCTGGGTGATGCGGCCCAGCCGACGCAGTGCGAACCGGTCCGCCGCCACCTGGACCAGCACCGGCGCCGGGCGCACCAGCAGCGTGTCCAGCGTCCCGTCGCGCACCCGCCGCCCCATCCGGTCCACCGTGCCGAGCAGCAGATCGACGATGCCGAAAGACGTCCCGGCGGCCCCGTACAGCAGCGCGATCTCGGGCAGCGAGTAGCCGCCCAGCGCATCCACATGGGTGAACATCAGCAGGATGGCGGCGAAGTCGAAGGCGGTCGCCGCGAAGTTGCCGAACGTCGTCATCGCGAAGGACACGCGGTAGGTCATCGTGGAGCGGATCCACATGGCCACGGTGAGCCGGTACACGCGCAGCCCGTGCCGCACCGTCCCGCAAGCGCCGTCGGCCGCCCCGGAGGCGCCCTCAGACCGCCCGTCAACCACCCGGAAGGCGCCCTCAGACCGCCCGTCAACCACCCTGGACCACCACCCTCCGGGTGGCCGCCGACTGCAGCACCCGCCCCGCCGCCAGCAGCACCAGCGCCCAGCCGCCCTGGAAGGCGTACGCCTGCGCCAGCTCCCAGCCGGTGCGCTTGCCCAGCAGCACATCGGCCGGCACCTGGAGCAGCGACGACCAGGGCAGGGCCCTCGCCACCTCCCCCAACACCCCCGGGAACAGCGTGAGCGGCAGCAGCATCCCCGAGAAGAACAGGCCCGCCAGCCAGCAGAGCTGGAGCACCCCCGCCCCGTCCAGCAGCCAGAACGCACTGAGCGCTGCCAAGAACCGCACCGCGAAGCTGACCAACACCCCCAGCACCACCGACACCAGGGAAGCCAGCCAGGTCAGCGGGGAGGCGGGCAGCGCCAGATCAAAGGCCAGCGCGCCCAGCGCGACCGGGACGACCCCCCGGGCCACCAGATGAAAGGCCGCCCGCCCCAGATCACCGGCCAGCCACCACAGCTGGAGGTCCACAGGACGGTACAGGTCGACAGCGATGTCGCCAGAGCGGATCCGCTCCATCAGCTCGTCCTCGAAACCGCCGCCCATCATGGCGCAGGCCATCAGCAGCGCCTGCCCAAGCCACACATAGGTGAGCGCCTCCGGAAGGTCGTAACCGCCAAGCCGCGGCCGCTGCTCCCACAGGGCGACATACGTGTACGCCAGGATGAAGCCGAAGACCACATTGGTGAGCATCCCCGCCGCCGTCGCCACCCGGTACGTCGCATAGCGGCGGAACCCGCCCGCCGCGACGACCGCGTACAGCCGCACCGCGCCCTCCCCCCTTCCTCGCCAAAGCGCACGACGCTAGCGGGGCCGCCGGCCCTCCGCGACCCATTTACGCCCGGACAGCGGCCTGACGGTTCATTGGATTTTGCGATGAAATGTGCAGTATGGGAGGCATGAGCGAAGCGCCGCGGGAACCGGGTCAGGGCTGGACGCCCAGGGACGCCACCGCCGTAGGACCGCCACCCGCCGCAGACGCCGCGTCACAAACCGCGTGGCAAACCGCGTGGCAAACCGCCGGGGAGGCCCGCACCCGCCGCACCGGCCTGCGCCGGCTCATCCCCACCCGCCGCATGGTGCTCGGCTCGCTCCTCGCCGGCCCCCTGCTCCTCCTCGCCGCCTTCGCAGTCGGCTACCTGCTCGTCGACATCCCGCCCGCCAACGCCGCGGCCACCGCGCAGTCCAACGTCTACTACTACGAGGACGGCGCCCAGATCGTCCGCGACGGCGAGGTCAACCGCGAGAACGTACCCCTCGCCCAGGTGCCCCTGACGGTCCAGCAGGCCGTACTGGCCGCCGAGGACCGGGGCTTCTACACACAGAGCGCCGTCGCCCCCAAGGCCATGCTCCGCGCCGGCTGGAACACGCTCACCGGCAAGGGCACCCAGTCCGGCTCCACGATCACCCAGCAGTACGTCAAGAACTACTACCTGAAGCAGGACCGCACCATCACCCGCAAGGTGAAGGAGTTCTTCATCGCCCTCAAGCTGAGCCGCGAGGCGAGCAAGCACGACATCCTGCAGGGCTACCTCAACACCAGCTACTTCGGGCGCAACGCCTACGGCATCCAGGCCGCAGCCCAGTCGTACTACGGCAAGGACGCCGAGGACCTCGACACCGCCGAGGGCGCGTACCTCGCCGCGCTCCTCAACGCCCCCAGCGCCTACGACGTCGCCGCCCGCCCCGGCAACCGACCCGCAGCCCTGGCCCGCTGGAACTACGTCCTCGACGGCATGGTCAAGGAGCAGTGGCTCAGCCCGGCCGAACGGGCCGCCATGACATTCCCCCCGCCCCGCAAGGCCAAGCCCGCGGGCGGACTGTCCGGCCAGCGGGGCTATATCGTCCAGACGGTCGAGGAGTACCTGACCAGCAACAAGATCATCGACCCCGATGCCCTGGCCGCCGGCGGCTACCGGATCACCACCACCCTGCAGCGTCCCCGGCAGGACGCCCTCGTCCAGGCCGTCGAGGAACAGGTGATCTCCAGACTCGACCCCGGCAGCCGGGCCGAGGACGACGCCGTACGCATCGGCGGCGTCGCCATCGACCCGCCCTCCGGCAAGGTCGTCGCCCTCTACGGCGGCGTCGACTACACCGAGCAGTACGTCAACAACGCCACCCGCCGCGACTACCAGGTCGGCTCCACCTTCAAACCCTTCGTCTTCGCCGCCGCCGTCCAGCACGGCGCCACCACCCAGGACGGCCGCCGCATCACCCCCGGCACCCTCTACGACGGCACGAACCAGCGCGCCGTCGAGGGCTGGCGCGGAAAGCCGTACGCCCCCGAGAACGAGGACGACGCCTCGTACGGGCCCATCACCGTCAGCACCGCCACCGACCGCTCCGTCAACGCCGTCTACGCGCAGATGGCGGTGGACGTCGGCCCCGCACGGGTGAAACAGACCGCCATCGACCTCGGCCTGCCCCGCACCACCCCCGACCTGAAGGCCTCCCCCTCCATCGCCCTCGGCCCGGCCACCGCCAGCGTCCTGGACATGGCAGTGGCCTACGCGACCCTCGCCAACCACGGCAGACAAGGCGCACACGACGCGTACACGATCGTCGAGAAGATCACCAAGAACGGGGCGGAGGTGCGGCTGCCCGCCGGTCCCGGAAAGCAGACCGTCAGCAGGCAGGCCGCTGACACGACGACCGCGATGCTGCGCGGCGTCGTCGACTCCGGCACCGGCACGGCGGCGCAGGCCGCGGGCCGTCCCGCGGCGGGCAAGACCGGCACGGCGGAGGAGGACCGGGCCGCCTGGTTCGCGGGCTACACCCCGGACCTGGCGACCGTCATCGCGATGATGGGCCAGGACCCCGCCACCAACGCACAGGAACCCCTCTACGGGGCGCTGGGGCTGCCCCGCGTCAACGGCGGCGGGCCGCCCGCCCGGATCTGGGGGCAGTTCACGGCCGCGGCCCTGGACGGCCACGAGGTCCGGGACTTTGACCTGGAGCTCCCGGAGGGCATGGCGGACGGGCTCCCCCCGGAACACCCGGAGCCCTGGGAGGGCTTCGACGGCCCATGGGAGCAGTACCCCTACGGAGAGACGGAGCAGCTGACCGAGGAGGCTGCCGCGGGCATGCCGGAGACGCCGTCGGACGAGCCGTTCGCGGCGGTGCAGGCAGGGCCGATGGGCGAAGCCGACCAGCCCCCCGCCGACCAGCCCCCCGCCGCGCAGCCTCAGGCGGCCCGGCCCCAGGCGGCCCACCCCGGTCAGCCGCAGCGACCCGGCGCACCCGCCGACCAGTCCGCCGGCCGACTCGCCGGCCCGCCCGGCGCCGCACCCGGCAGCCCGCTCTCGGGGCCCCTCACCGATCCCCACGGCGATCCCCTGGGGGACCCTTTCGGCGATCCCCCGGGGGCCCCTTACGGCGGCCCTCCCAGCGGGCCGCTCAACGAGCCTCTCAGTGACCCGAGGTAGCCTTCAGCCCCACCACCGCCACCAGCAGCAGAGAGACGAAGAAGATCCGCGCGGCGGTCGCAGGCTCGCCGAGCACCGTCATCCCGACCACCGCCGCGCCCGCCGCGCCGATGCCGACCCAGACGCCGTACGCCGTGCCGATGGGCAGCGACTTCGCCGCATACGACAGCAGCAACATGCTCGCGACGATCCCCGCGCCGGTGAACACACTCGGCCACAGGCGGGTGAACCCCTCGGTGAACTTCATCCCGACCGACCAGCCGACCTCCAGCAGACCGGCGACGACGAGCAGAACCCAGGCCATGACGGCACCTCCGGAACCTCGAACGCGGAACTTCAGGGGTGCGTCGTCTTTTCGGGTCCCGGTACGGCGCGTCTCGTCGGGTCCCTCAAACCTAGCAAACAACGGCGAAAGGGCCTGGTGACACCAGCCACCAGGCCCTACCGCGCTTCACAGCCTCACAAATACAGCCTCACAAATAGAGACCGGTGGTGTCCTCAGACCCCTGGAAGCGGTCGGCGGCCACCGCGTGCAGATCGCGCTCCCGCATCAGCACATACGCCACGCCGCGAACCTCGACCTCGGCACGGTCCTCAGGGTCGTACAGCACCCGGTCGCCCGGCTCCACGGTCCGTACGTTCTGCCCGACGGCGACCACCTCCGCCCAGCCGAGCCGCCGGCCCACGGCCGCGGTCGCCGGGATGACGATGCCGCCGCTGGAACGCCGCTCGCCCTCCGGAATGTCCGTACGCACCAGCACGCGGTCGTGCAGCATCCGGATGGGCAGCTTGTCGTGGTGCTCGTGGTGGGTGTTCTCGCTCACGCGTCGAACCTACCTGCCCGCGCCCGCGGTGCGCCCGCGAGGGTCACGCCCGCCGCCGCTTCGCCGACATCGCGTACAGCCCCACGAGGCCCACGACCACCAGCGCCACGGGCACGACCCGCTCCAGACGCGGGGCGCCCTCCTCGTCGACGAACTTCGACCGCATGTCGGAGACGGTGCGGTTGACGGTGACGAAAGCCCGGCCCGCGGTTCGGTCCACAGTGGACGCGATCTTGGCTTTGGCGTCGCCGATGACCGTCTTGGGGTGCATCCGCACCCCGATCTCGTCGAGTGTCCCGGCGAGCTGCTCGCGCCTGCGGACGATGTCCGCTTCGATCTGCGCAGGGGTCCTGGCGTCCGACACCGCGCTGCCTCCGTCGTCGTATCCGGCATTCCTTCCTCGACAGTCTGTCAGCTCGACCGGCCCCGCACCCCACGGCACCCCTATTACGCTCGACGGCGTACACCCTCACCTCCCCCAAGGAGCACCATGAGCGAGCGCCTCCAGCCCGGCGACCCGGCCCCGGACTTCACCCTGCCCGACGCGGACGGCAACGAGATGTCGCTCGCCGGCCACCGCGGCCGCAAGGTGATCGTCTACTTCTACCCGGCGGCTCTTACTCCCGGCTGCACCAAGCAGGCCTGCGACTTCACGGACAACCTGGACCTGCTCGCCGAGGCGGGCTACGACGTGATCGGCGTCTCCCCGGACAAGCCGGAGAAGCTGGCGAAGTTCCGCGACAAGGAGTCGCTGAAGGTCACCCTCGTCGGAGACCCCTCGAAGGAGGTCCTGGCGGCGTACGGCGCCTTCGGCGAGAAGAAGCTGTACGGCAAGACGGTGACCGGCGTGATCCGCTCCACGGTCGTCGTGGACGAGGACGGCAAGGTCGAACGCGCCCTCTACAACGTCAAGGCCACCGGCCACGTCGCCAAGATCATCAAGGACCTGGGCATCTGAGTACGGGCCCGCCTCGGGGAATGGTCCGCACCGCGCGCAAGCGGTGCGGACCATTCCGCATTTCGGACGTATCCATCCGATATTCGGCTCGTTACTCCGTACGAGGCTGCGAACGCACGGCCGGAACGGAGGGGGCGCCGATGCCGACAAGCCCGTACACCCGTGAGGTCCTTGCCGAAGCGGCAAGGACCTCACGGACACTCTCCGAGGCACTGACCAAACTCGGGGTCGATCCACAGAGCCCTTCCAGGATCTACCTCCGCGAGCGCATGAAACGCCTGGACGTCGACACCTCTCACTTCGAACGGGAAGGCCGCCGCTGGACGAGGGAGACGCTGGAGGCGGCTGTGGCCGCGTCGACGACCATGTACGAGGTGCTGAGACGGCTGGGGCTCGATGCGGTGGGCGGTCAGCACACCCACATCAGCCGTCGGGTCAAGGCCTTGGGCATCGACACCTCACACTTCACCCCGCACGGCAGGGGAGGGCGACGCGCGGGGCAAGCCCCCCTCTCGCCAGAGGAACTGCTGGTCGAGCAGGATCCTTCGAGCGCCCGGCGGGTGCAGCGCGACCGACTCAGGAAGGCAATGCTTCTCGTCGGTCTCGAAGAGCGCTGCTCGTCGTGTGACACGGGGCCGAACTGGCGGGGTCGCCCACTGTCACTGGAGGTGGACCACATCGACGGCGACTGGCGCAACAACCGCATAGAGAACCTGCGCTTCCTCTGCCCCAACTGCCACTCGGTTACCGACAATTATCGCGGCAACCGCCGAGGCCGAGGGAGGCACGCGGCTTGAGCACGGGAGAGCCCTCGACACGAAAGCACCTCGCCCGCCCGGCACCCGACATCCTCCGCCACGCGGTGACCCAGTCCATCTCCATCGCGGAAACGCTGCGGCGGCTGGGCCGAGCGGACAACGGCCGTCAGAGGGCGCTGTTTCGCGCCTGGACGGCAGAGGACGGCATCGACACCTCACACTTCCTGGGGCAGGCGCATATGCGAGGCAAACCAGGGGCGATCCCTCGCAGGACGGCCGAATCCGTGCTGGTGAAGCGCGACGGAACACGTCGCACAAGAACGCTGCTGTTACGTCGAGCCCTTGGTGAGATCGGCATTCCCGAGCAATGCGACGAGTGCGGAGTCGGCCCAGAGTGGCTCGGAAAGCACATGACCCTTGAGGTCGACCACATCAACGGCGACTGGAGCGACGACCGCGCCGAGAACCTGCGACTGCTGTGCCCCAACTGCCATGCGATCACCAGCACCTGGTGCCGTGGGGGCACTCGGTCAAAGCGGGGCTAGCACCACTGGACCGCCGCCGCTCGCAGTGCCGGTACCATGACTGGCAACCGGCGGCGGTGGTGCAATGGCGACACAGCAGACTTAGGATCTGTGGCCCCTGATCGGGCTTGAGGGTTCGAATCCCTTCCGCCGCACGAGCAAGGCCTGCGAATCAAAGGATTAGTTCGCAGGCCTTTCGCATTCTCCGGATCAGCCCAGCAGCTCCCGCACCAGCGGAGCCAGCGCCCGGAACGCCTTTCCCCGATGGCTGATCGCGTTCTTCTCCGCCGGAGTGAGCTCCGCGCAGGTGCGGCTCTCGCCGTCCGGCTGGAGGATGGGGTCGTAGCCGAAGCCGCCCGCGCCGGACGGGGTGTGGCGCAGGGTGCCGGTGAGGCGGCCTTCGACGACGCGGTCGGTGCCGTCCGGGAGGGCGAGGGCGGCCGCGCAGGCGAAGTGGGCCGCGCGGTGGGCGTCGTCGACGTCGGCGAGTTGGGCGAGGAGCAGCCTGAGGTTGGCCGTGTCGTCGCCGTGGGCGCCGGCCCAGCGGGCGGAGAAGATGCCGGGGGCGCCGCCGAGGACGTCCACGCAGAGGCCGGAGTCGTCGGCGACGGCGGGCAGGCCGGTGGCCCGGGCCAGTGCGTGGGCCTTGAGGAGGGCGTTCTCGGCGAAGGTGACACCGGTCTCCTTGACGTCGGGGACGTCGGGATAGGCGTCCGCGCCGACGAGTTCGTGGTGGAGCCCTGCGTCGGCGAGGATCGCGCGGAGTTCGGTGATCTTCCCGGTGTTGCGGGTGGCGAGGATCAGTCGGGTCATGCCGATGATTATCCGGGCGTGCAGACCTTGCCGATTTCGGCGGCCGCGTCGGTGACGGGGCTGAGGTCCGGGGTGGCGTCGCCGCTGTTGACGGCTTCGCGGACCGAGTCGACGCCCCTGTCGAGGTCTTCGACGGCCTTGGACAGGTCGGCGTTGTCCGTGTCGTCCTTGAGCTTGCCGAGCTCGGTGTCGATCTCGTCAAGGGCTTCGTTGAGCTGCGTGGGGTCGTCCGCGGCAGTGGAGACCGCCTGCTGGAGCTTGTTGACGCTGGTGGCTATGGCGTCTGCGGTCTGGACGCAGTCGAGGGCCTTGTCGAGGGCTCCGCAGCCGACGACTCCGGCCAGGGCGGCTGCGGCGGCGGCGGCGACGACGACGGTGCGGATACGGCGGCTGCTGCGCATGGGTGGTGGGTCCTCCCCAAGGTGTGGACGGGCGTACGGTTCGATCCGCACGCCCGTGACTGTACAGACGCAGCGGGTCTCTTTCTTGGTTGCTTCTTTACCTTTGACCCTCCGGCTGCGTCTTCAGCCTTCGAGCGCGGTGCGCTGGATCGCCGCGAGGTCGGCGCAGCCGCCCGACGCGAGATCGAGGAGGGCGTTGAGTTCCTTGCGGTCGAAGGGCTCGGCCTCGGCGGTGCCCTGGACTTCGACGAAGCGGCCGTCTCCGGTGCAGACGACGTTCATGTCGGTCTCGGCGCGCACGTCTTCCTCGTAGCAGAGGTCGAGGAGGGGGGTGCCGTCGACGATGCCGACGGAGACGGCGGCGACGGTTCCGGTCAGCGGCTTGCGTCCGGCCTTGACGAGTTTCTTGTTCTGGGCCCAGGCGACGGCGTCGGCGAGGGCGACATAGGCGCCGGTGATGGCGGTGGTGCGGGTGCCGCCGTCGGCCTGAAGGACGTCGCAGTCCAGGACGATGGTGTTCTCGCCGAGCGCCTTGTAGTCGATGACGGCGCGCAGGGAGCGGCCGATGAGGCGGCTGATCTCATGGGTGCGGCCGCCGATCTTGCCGCGTACGGATTCGCGGTCGCCGCGGGTGTTGG
This sequence comes from Streptomyces chengmaiensis, assembly GCF_029846775.1. Classification (NCBI taxonomy): domain Bacteria; kingdom Bacillati; phylum Actinomycetota; class Actinomycetes; order Kitasatosporales; family Streptomycetaceae; genus Streptomyces; species Streptomyces chengmaiensis. The sequence continues at coordinate 43,908 of NZ_JARWBG010000018.1, read as the reverse complement.
TGGAGCGCGGCAGCATCGAGTACTCGGCGGTCACCCAGCCTTCGCCGCTGCCTTTTCGCCAGCGGGGGACGCCTTCGGTGACGGAGGCGGTGCAGAAGACCTTGGTGTCGCCGAAGGAGATGAGGACGGAGCCCTCGGCGTGCTTGCTCCATCCGCGTTCGATGGTGACGGGGCGGAGTTGTTCGGGGGTGCGGCCGTCGATTCGAGACATGGCATCGAGCCTATCGGCACATACGGAAGAGGCCTGTCCGGGTGTGGACAGGCCCCTGTGCAACGGCGGAGGTGCGGAGGTGGCGGTTCATGCCCTTCGTTCGCTTCTCCGCCCACTCGGCGAAACCGCGGGCATCACCGCCATCCGCGACCCGGCTGCCTCGCGTGCGTCGCTCACATCATGTCTTCGATGTCCGCCGCGATGGGGTCGGCGTCGGTGCCGATGACGACCTGGATCGCGCTGCCCATCTTGACGACGCCGTGGGCGCCGGCGGCCTTGAGCGCGACTTCGTCGACGAGGCTGGGGTCGGCGACTTCGGTACGGAGGCGGGTGATGCAGCCCTCGATCTCTTCGATGTTGTCGATGCCGCCGAGGCCGGCGACGATCTTCTCAGCCTTGCTGGCCATGTTCTCTCCCTGCGTTCAAGAGCGCTGGGCGACACCTGGGCGTCGCCGTTCGGCCCACCTTCGGTCCGCTTGGTCACGGTAACGCACGGTTGGCCCATCTTCGCAGGCGAGTAACCGTCTCGTACCGAATGATGATGATCACCGGAGAGCCCTGCCCTCGACAGGTCCCGGAACCTCACCCGACTGGTCTACACCAGTCTGCAGCACGTGCCAAGCCAGGCCTGCCCCGGCCGGGCGCCTCCGGGGGAACGCCGATGAGCGCCGACAGCGCCGACGCCTCGCAGCCGAGCCGGCGGCATGTGGCGTTCCAGGGGCTGCAGAAGATGGGGCGCAGTCTGCAACTCCGGATCGCCGCGCCGCCGGCCGCCGGCATCCTCAACCGGCTGGGTCAGCCGGATGTGTTCGGCGCGGACGGGCTGGGCTGGGACGACGTCGCGGAGGTGACGGCGGGAGCGGGGGGCGCTCGCCGCAGAATTCACAGGTTCCTTATCTAACTCTCACGTGCTACAACTGGTCTACACCTCTGATGGTGTAGACCACGCGGCCGTGTGCACGTCATGCCGCGTTCCCCTTGAGACGCCGCCGTCCCCCCGTGAACTGTCCCTGGCGGCGCCTTGTCCCCTGGAGGAAGTTGATGAGTACGGCGAGCGCCGCCCCCGCGGCGGACAAGAAGAAGGGCGCCGGCGCGATGGCTGTCATGCAGCGCATCGGCCGCAGCCTGATGCTGCCGGTCGCAGTGCTGCCCGCTGCCGCGCTGCTGGTCCGTTTCGGCCAGGCCGACATGCTGGCCCGTGAGTCCTTCCCGGACTTCATCACCAAGATCGCCGGCTATATGGCGGCGGGCGGCGGAGCGCTGCTCGACAACATGGCGCTGCTGTTCTGCGTCGGCATCGCGATCGGCTTCGCCAAGAAGTCCGACGGCTCGACGGCGCTTGCGGCCGTGACCGGCTATCTGGTCTTCCAGAAGGTGCTCGCCACCTTCACCGACAGCAACCTCCCGCAGATCGCTACGGTGGTCGACGGCAAGATCGTCCAGGTGGACGCGCCCGTCAACGCGGGCGTCCTCGGCGGTGTCGTCATGGGCATCGTGGTCGCACTGCTGTACCAGCGCTTCTACCGCACCAAGCTGCCCGACTGGGCGGGCTTCTTCGGCGGCCGTCGGCTCGTCCCGATTCTCTCCGCCTTCGCCGGACTGCTCGTCGGCATCGTCTTCGGTCTCGTCTGGCCGGTACTCGGCGCGGGCCTGCACCACTTCGGCGAGTGGCTGGTGGGCTCCGGGGCCGCGGGCGCGGGCATCTTCGGCGTCGCCAACCGTGCGCTGATCCCGGTGGGCATGCACCACCTGCTGAACTCCTTCCCGTGGTTCCAGGCGGGGGAGTTCGACGGCAAGCACGGCGACATCGCCCGCTTCCTGGCCGGAGACCCGGCGGCCGGCCAGTTCATGACGGGCTTCTTCCCGATCATGATGTTCGCCCTTCCGGCGGCCTGCCTCGCCATCGTCCACTGCGCCCGCCCCGAGCGACGCAAGGTCGTGGGCGGCATGATGTTCTCGCTCGCACTGACCTCGTTCGTCACCGGTGTGACCGAGCCGATCGAGTTCACGTTCATGTTCATCGCGCCGGTGCTGTACGCGGTCCATGCGGTGCTCACCGGTGTCTCGATGGCGCTGACCTGGGCGCTCGGCATGAAGGACGGCTTCGGCTTCTCGGCCGGCGCCATCGACTTCCTGCTGAACCTGGGAATCGCGTCCAACCCGTGGGGCCTGGTCCTGGTCGGTCTGTGCTTCGCGGCCGTCTACTACGCGATCTTCCGGTTCGCGATCGTCAAGTTCAACCTCCCGACGCCGGGCCGTGAATCCGACGAGGAGCTGGCCGAGCTGCAGAAGGCCGAGGCCAAGTAGGCCGGTTCACACAGAGCAGCGGCCCCCGTGTCTGGTACGGAAGACACGGGGGCCGCGGTTCGTTCAGAAGGGCTCGGCCTCGACGGACGCGGCTTCGACGGACGCGGCCTTGACGGACGCGGCCTTGACGGGCCCGGCGGCTCAGACCTCGTAGACCCGGCCCGGGGCCGCGAGCTCGCACGGGCCGTCGTACACCGCGCGCGCGTCCGCCAGGTTCTGTTCGCCGTCCGTCCACGGCGGGATATGGGTCAGCACCAGTCGGCCGACGTTCGCACGGCGCGCCTGCGCCCCCGCCTCGCGGCCGTTGAGATGGAGGTCGGGGACGTCTTCCTTGCCATGGGTGAAGGACGCCTCGCACAGGAAGAGGTCCACGCCGTCGGCGAGCTCGTGCAGCCCTTCGCAAACGCCCGAGTCGCCGGAGTAGGCGAAGGTGCGGCCGCCGTGCTCCAGGCGGATGCCGTACGCCTCCACCGGGTGCGAGACGCGCTCCGTGCGGACCGAGAACGGGCCGATGTCGAAGCTGCCGGGCTTCAGCGTGTGGAAGTCGAAGACCTCGCTCATCGAGGTGGCGGAGGGCGTGTCGGCGTACGCGGTGGTCAGGCGCTGCTCGGTGCCCTCGGGGCCGTAGACCGGGAGGGCGGGGCAGCGTCCGCCGTCGTGGCGGTAGTAGCGGGCGACGAAGTACCCGCACATGTCGATGCAGTGGTCCGCGTGGAGATGGCTGAGGAAGATGGCGTCGAGGTCGTAGAGACCGATGTGGCGCTGAAGCTCGCCCAGGGCGCCGTTGCCCATGTCGAGAAGCAGCCGGAAGCCGTCGGCCTCGACGAGGTAGCTCGAACAGGCCGATTCCGCGGACGGGAACGACCCCGAGCAGCCGACGACGGTGACCTTCATTGAGCTGGAACCTCCGTTGACGGGGAGGGCTGGGGGTGGGTCGTGCGGTCTGTCGAGCGTAAGGCGCGAAGTGGGCGGTCGCTCCTCCGCAAGGTGCCGTTGTGGGGGAACTCACCTGCGGTGTCACCCGTCAGGGGCATGTGCTCAGGTGCTCATACGCGCGGCAACACGCGCGTTCGACCGCCGTCCGCGGCGGGACGGCTGCCGGCCCCGGACGGCGGGCCGTCGCGGGGTACGGTCTGCGTATGGACACGTCCTGGTGGCTCGCGGTGCTCGCTGTGGTGGTGATCGCGTTGATCGCCGCGGTCTCGGACGGGCTGGGCCGGAGCAGACGGCGGCCCGGGGGTCGGCGGCCCGGCGGTCGGCCGGGCGGGGTGCGGCCGGGCGGGCGCACCCGTCCTCCGAGGCGGCCGACCGGGCCCGAGCAGGAGCCCCGGCCCGGGGAGATCTGGTGGGCTCAGGTGCCGTACGAAGACGGGCCCGGGGGCAAGGACCGGCCCTGTCTGGTGCTGTCGGCGCGCGGGCGTACGGTGCAGGTCGCGAAGATCACCAGCCGGTACCGGGACGAGCGGCCCGGGGTGATTCCGCTGCCGCCCGGCACGGTGGGGGACGCCCGGGGCCGGCCCAGTTTCCTGGAGACGGACGAGCTCCGCGAGGTGGAGCCGTGGGCCTTCCGCCGCAGGGTCGGGGTGGTCGACCCTGCGGTCTGGGACCATGTGCGTCATCTGGCGGTGTAGGCCCGCGGGGCGTCGGTGAGGGCGAGCGCGGTGCGCACCCCCTCGGACGGGCCCGCGAGCGCAAGGGCCCGCGCGCAACGGCCCGCCCGGGCTCGGAAGCCGGCCGGGCCCTGATCGGCCGGGCCACGCCGGGCCCACGCCGTTTCACAGACCCACGCCGTTTCATGGGAGCGTCCGGGCACCCGGGCCGTACGGAAGGCGCGCGCGGTCGGGGGCGGCGCGGGCCGCAGGGCCGGACGGTCCCGTAGGCGTCACGCCCAGAGCTGGCCCTGGAGGGTTTCGATCGCCGCCTGAGTCGTCGGCGCGGTGTAGACGCCCGTCGACAGGTACTTCCATCCGCCGTCGGCGACCACGAAGACGATGTCGGCGGGCTGCCCCGCCTTGACCGCCTTCCTGCCGACGCCGATCGCCGCGTGCAGGGCCGCGCCCGTGGAGACGCCCGCGAAGATGCCCTCCTGCTGGAGCAGCTCCCGGGTTCGGGTGACCGCGTCGGCGGAGCCCACGGAGAAGCGGGTGGTGAGCACCGAGGCGTCGTACAGCTCGGGCACGAAGCCCTCGTCCAGGTTGCGCAGCCCGTAGACCAGGTCGTCGTAGCGCGGCTCGGCGGCGACGATCTGGACGCCGGGGACGTGCTCGCGCAGATAGCGGCCGACGCCCATCAGCGTGCCGGTGGTGCCCAGGCCTGCGACGAAGTGGGTGATGGACGGCAGGTCGGCGAGGATCTCCGGCCCTGTGGTGGCGTAGTGGGCGCCCGCGTTGTCCGCGTTGCCGTACTGGTAGAGCATCACCCAGTCGGGGTGCTCGGCGGACAGCTCCTTGGCCACGCGGACGGCCGTGTTGGAGCCGCCCGCCGCCGGGCTGGAGATGATCTCGGCGCCCCACATGGCGAGCAGCTGGCGGCGCTCCTCGCTGGTGTTCTCCGGCATGACGCACACGATGCGGTAGCCCTTGAGTTTGGCCGCCATGGCGAGGGAGATGCCGGTGTTGCCGGAGGTGGGCTCCAGGATGGTGCAGCCGGGGGTGAGCCGGCCGTCCTTCTCGGCCTGTTCGATCATGTGGAGCGCGGGGCGGTCCTTGACCGAGCCGGTCGGGTTGCGGTCCTCGAGCTTCGCCCAGATCCGCACGTCCTCGGAGGGGGACAGCCGCGGCAGCCGTACGAGCGGGGTGTTGCCGACCGCGTCGAGGGGGCTGTCGTATCGGGCCATCAGAGCATGCCTGCCGGTCGTCCGACCGCCACCTCTGCCGGACGCGGCTCGGCCGCGGCAGATCCCCCCGCGACGGCGGGCAGGATGGTCACGTTGTCGCCGTCGCTGAGCTTGGTGGAGATGCCGTCGAGGAAGCGGACGTCCTCGTCGTTGAGGTAGACGTTGACGAAGCGGCGCAGCTGGTCGCCCTTGTCCTTGTCGACCAGGCGCTCCAGGATGCCGGCGTGGCGGGTCTCGAGGTCTGCGAACAGCTCGGCGATGGTCTCCCCGCTGGCCTCGACGGCCTTTGCGCCGTCGGTGTAGGTGCGGAGGATGGTCGGGATGCGGACCTCGATGGCCATGGGTGGGCTCCTGTCGGGTGAAGTCTTCGGTGGTGCCCCGGGACGGTGTGCGCCCGGGCGCGCGGCTGGGCCCGCGGCAGGCGGGCGGGGCGTGCGGGCAGATCGGGGGTGCGCGGGCTCAGAGTGCCGCGCGGGGCGTGCCCGTGCGGTTCGTACACATCGCGCTGGCGAGGCGGCACAGGTCGACGTGCAGCCGCGCCACGAGCAGCAGCCTGCTGGGCGTCTTGTCGCTCACGTCGCTCACAACCATGCGCTCATCGTATCGATTCCCGGTTCGGATTCTGGAATGTGATCTCAGATACCGGACGTCTGCTGTTCGCCAGGCGGACGCCCCGCCGTGCACGCCTCAGTAGGCCTCGACGACCTTGACCTCTTCCTCCTCCACGGCGCCGTCCACGATACGGAAGGAACGGAACTGGAAGGGGCCCGCTCCGTCGGTGTCGGCGGTGGAGACGAGGACGTAGTGCGCGCCGGGTTCGTTGGCGTAGCTGATGTCGGTGCGGGAGGGGTACGCCTCGGTCGCGGTGTGCGAGTGGTAGATGATCACAGGCTCCTCGTCGCGGTCGTCGAGCTCCCGGTAGAGCTTGAGCAGATCGCCGGAGTCGAACTCGTAGAACGTGGGCGAGCGGGCGGCGTTGAGCATCGGGATGAAGCGCTCGGGGCGGTCCGTGCCCGCGGGCCCGGCGACGACGCCGCACGCCTCGTCGGGGTGGTCGGCGCGGGCGTGCGCGACGATCTGGTCGTACAGGGCCTGGGTGAGGGTCAGCATGAGCGACAGGATAAGCAGACGGTCGACCCCATACCGAAGAGTGGTACGAGGTCGACCGGATAGCGGGATGACGCCTCCCTGACCAGGGAGTGGGCGGGTCAGCGGCGCTTGGCGAAGGCCGCACCCTCCGGGTTTCCGGCGCGCAGCGCCAGGTAGGACCCGAGCAGCAGCAGCGCCCACAGCGGCGCGCAGTACAGGGAGATCCGCGCATCCGGGTCGGCCGCCATCATGACGATGACGCAGCCGAGGAAGAAGAGCGCGAACAGGCTGGCCCACGGGGCGCCGGGGGCCTTGAAGGAGGATTCGGGAAGCTCGCCGCGGGCGGTCCGGGCCCGGTAGCGGAGGTGGCTGACCAGGATCATGATCCAGGCCCACATGCCGGAGATGGTGGCGAAGGAGACCACGTACTCGAAGGCCTCGCCCGGCCACTGGTAGTTGATCCAGACCCCGACGAGCATCAGCGCGGCGGAGAAGGTGGTGCCGACCAGCGGGGTGCCGCTGCGGGTGAGCCGGGTGAAGAGCTTCGGGCCCTGGCCGTTGAGGGCGAGGTCGCGCAGCATCCGGCCGGTGGAGTACATGCCGGAGTTGCAGGAGGAGAGCGCGGCGGTCAGCACGACGAAGTTGACGATGGCGGCGCCGACGCCGAGTCCCATCTTCTCGAAGGCGGCGACGAACGGCGAGACGCCGGCCTGGAATTCGCTCCAGGGAACCACCGACAGGATCATGATCAGTGCGCCGACGTAGAAGACGGCGATGCGCCAGGGCACGGTGTTGATGGCCTTGGGCAGGGTGGTCTCCGGGTCCTTGGACTCGCCTGCGGTGACGCCGACGAGTTCCACCGCGAGGAAGGCGAACATCACGATCTGGAGGGTGCCGAGGGTGCCGCCGACGCCGTGCGGGAAGAAGCCTCCCTGGGTCCACAGATGGGTCACGGAGGCGGTGTCGCCCGCGTCGGAGAAGCCGAGGGTGAGGACGCCGGCGCAGATCAGGATCATGCCGAGGATGGCGGTGACCTTCACCATCGAGAACCAGAACTCGATCTCCCCGAAGAGCTTCACGGAGATCAGGTTCGCGGTGTAGAGGATGACCGTGAAGACCAGTGCGGAGATCCACTGCGGCAGGTCGAACCAGTACGTCATGTATGTGGCGGCCGCGGTGACTTCGGTGATGCCGGTGACGACCCAGAAGAGCCAGTAGGTCCAGCCGGTGACGAAGCCGGCGAAGGGGCCGATGAATTCGCGGGCGTACTCCGAGAAGGAGCCCGACACCGGGCGGTACATCAGCAGCTCGCCGAGCGCCCGCATGATGAAGAAGATGACCAGGCCCGCGAGGGCGTAGGCCAGGATCAGGCTGGGTCCGGCCTTGGATATGGCCTTGCCCGCGCCGAGGAAGAGGCCGGTGCCGATGGCCCCTCCGATGGCGATCATCTGGATCTGCCGGGCGCCCAGTCCGCGCTGGTAGCCCTCGCCCCCGTCCGGAGCGTCTCCCGCGGTGTGCGCGGGGTCCTTCTCGACCTGCGCCGAGGTCATGGTGCTGCGCCTTTCTCCATGCTGATCCCCCCCCGGATATGGATGGAGTGCCACCGGCGGTCGGCCGGCTGAAGCGCCCTCGGGGACAGGGGTGGCGTCCCGCGAGCGGTCGTGAAGTTGTAACACGCTGGAAACATGGGCAGGTTGAGGCGGATGTGGCGCGGAGCACAGGAAGAAGGGGACATCAGCCCCCTCTCGGGTCAAAGCATGGCGATCGGCAAACTTGATCGTTACTCGGATTTGAACGTCCGTTGAGCGAACGCTGAGCTTTATATGCAGACGAGTCCGCCCGCACCGGCAAGCGGTGCGGGCGGACTCGTCTGTGGATGCGGATCCGTCGATCAGCAGATCCGTGTCAGGGCCTGACGGGTCAGACGACCTTCACAGGCTCCTCGTCCTCCGGCTCGGCGGCCTCGGCAGCCTCGACGGCCGTGCCGGAGCGCCGGGCGGCGACGTACGCCAGGAACTTGTCGAGCTCCTTCTTGACGATCGGCGCCAGCAGGTACAGACCGATGATGTTGATCACGGCCAGCATGAAGAGGACCGAGTCGGCCATGCTGATCAGGGTGTCCAGCGAGACCAGCGCGCCGAGGACCACGATCACCACGTACATCACCTTGAAGGTGAGCTCGCTGGCCTTGCTGCGGCCGAAGAGGTACGACCAGGCCTTGAGGCAGTAGTAGCCCCAGGTGATCAGCGTGGAGAAGGCGAACAGCAGCACCGCGACGGTGAGCAGGTACGGGAACCACGGCAGCACGGTCTCGAAGGCGTCGGACGTGATGGTGACACCGCCGATGGACTCGCCGGCCCGCGCCTCGGCCCAGCTGGCCGGGTTGGCGATCACGATGGTCAGCGCGGTCATGGTGCAGATGACGACCGTGTCGATGAACGGCTCCAGCAGGGCGACCAGACCCTCGCTCGCGGGGTGCTTGGTCTTGACCGCGGAGTGGGCGATCGGGGCGGAGCCCAGACCGGCCTCGTTGGAGAACGCGGCGCGCTTGAAACCGACGATCAGGGCGCCGATCACACCACCGGCGACACCGGACGGGCTGAACGCCTCGGAGATGATCGTGCCGACAGCGTCCGGCACGGCGGTGACGTTGAACAGGATGACGACCAGGCAGGCCACCACGTACATGCCGGCCATCGCCGGGACCAGACGGCTGGTGACGGAGGCGACGGAGCGCATGCCGCCGAGCAGCACCAGGCCGACGAGGGCGGCGATCAGCAGGCCGAAGAACAGCGCGAAGGTGGAGGAGCCGCCGCCGGTGACGGAGGCGAGCTGGCTGTAGCTCTGGTTGACCTGGAAGAGGTTGCCGCCGAAGAGACCGAAGAAGAGGATCATCACGGAGGCGAGGACGGCGAGCACCTTGCCGATGGTCTTGCCGTTCGCGCCGAAGCGCTCGGCGAGGCCCTTGGGCAGGTAGTGCATCGGACCGCCGGAGACGGTGCCGTCCTCGTGCACCTCGCGGTACTTCACACCGAGGGTGACCTCGACGAACTTGCTCGCCATGCCGAGCAGACCGCAGAGGATCATCCAGAAGGTGGCGCCGGGGCCACCGATGGAGACGGCGACGGCGACACCGGCGATGTTGCCGAGGCCGACGGTGCCGGAGACGGCGGCGGTCAGCGCCTGGAAGTGGTTGACCTCGCCTTGGGAGTCCTTGTCGTCGTACTTGCCGCGCACCACGTCGACAGCGAGCTTGAACTTGCGGAACTGGACGAAACCGAACCATCCGGTGAAGACGAGGCCCGCGACGACGAGCCAGGCGACGATCAGGGGAAGCTCGGCGCCGTTGATGTTGACGCTGTAGAAGACGAAGTCTCCGAGCGCTGAAGCTACGGGTTCGAAGACGCTGCTTACGCGCTCATCGATGGTCTTGGTGATGCTGTCGAGTGACATCTGGCTACCTCAGGGAGGGGTGCCGCAGCGCGGTGCGCGGCGACCGGCCGTACGGGGCTGGTTTGTGTTGAGCGAACGCCGTTGTCCGATCGGCGACGTGGGGCAGGATCCGCGGACAATCGGAACCATTCGTGCCTTGGTCGTGCTTGGCCGAGACGGTCCCGGCGGCTCCGGTGCGAGCGAGGGGTCACTTCGCACAGGAGTTGCGAATTCTTACCACGCCTTTTGCGCCATGGTGAGTGGCACAGGTCACACGCAAAACGTAAAAACCGCCCTCAACTGGTGAAACAGCGAGGGCGGTGACGGGATCGTTATCCGGATCTTAAGGTCCGTTGAGCGAACGCGCTCAAGACGGCAGATGTCTGTTTCCGGACACTAAAGCATCAGGTCAGCAGCGTTTCCACCAGTGACTCCTGGAGCGAGCCGAGCCAGAGGTAGGCCATCACCATCGGCTTGCGCGGGTCGGAGTCGGGCAGCCGGTACAGCTCGGCGGTGTCGTCGTCGTCCCGGACCTCGAGCCGGGTGCCGATCGTCAGCCGGAGGTCGTTGAGGGCGCCGAGCCAGCGCCGGCAGTCCTCGGGTGGGAGCTTGAGGACGGCGCCGCCCTCGCCCTGGGAGGTCAGCGAGTCAAGGCTGCGGACCATGGCGAGTGCATCGTCGCGCTTGCGGGCGCGCAGGTCGTTCTCGGTGTAGCGGCGGAACTCTGCGGAGTACGCCTGCAGTTCGTCGTCCTGCTCGCCGTCCGGGCCGCCGTAGGCGTCGGGGAGGAGACGGGCCAGCGCCGGGTCGGCTGGCGGCTCGCTCGGCCCCTCGGCGAACAGGGCGGCCAGCGGGTCCTCCTCGCCGCCGGCGGGCTCCTCGCCGGGGCCGATCAGCTCCATCAGCTGCACGGCGAGCGAGCGCAGGATCGAGATCTCCACCTCGTCCAGGGCGACGGCCGCCCCGCCGCCCGGGATCGGCTCGAAGTGTCCGGCCATGTCCTTCGCCATCACGTGCGGTCGTGGGACAGGGTCGCCCACAGTCCGTAGCCGTGCATGGCCTGCACGTCGCGTTCCATCTCCTCGCGCGTCCCGCTGGAGACGACCGCGCGGCCCTTGTGGTGTACATCGAGCATCAGCTTGTGCGCCTTGTCCTTGGGATACCCGAAGTACGCCTGGAAGACATACGTGACGTAGCTCATCAGGTTGACCGGATCATTGTGGACGAGCGTCACCCAGGGCACGTCCGGTTCAGGGACGGCGAAGGCCTCTTCCTCCGCGTCGGGGCGGGCGGTTTCCACTGGCTCTACGGGAGCGACACTCACACGATCCATGCTGCCACCCGCACCGGCCCGACGCACAAACGGCACCCCTGACAGGGAGCCCGAGTTGCTCCCGCGACGAGATCTCGTCACTTTGACGAAATCAGGTGTAGCATCCTCGTCATGGACACAGCGGACCTGGGACTGCCCGTCGAGGTTCCCTCGACGGCGCTCTTCACCGACCAGTACGAGCTCACGATGGTGCAGGCGGCACTGAGGGCGGGCACCGCGGACCGCCGCTCCGTCTTCGAGGTCTTCACCCGCCGGCTGCCCGAGGGCCGCCGCTACGGAGTCGTCGGGGGCACCGGCCGGGTGCTGGACGCGGTCGAGAACTTCCGCTTTGACGACGCCGTGCTGGGCTTTCTGCGCGAGATGCGGATCGTGGACGGGCCCACGCTGCGCTGGCTCGCCGACTACCGCTTCAGCGGGGACATCTGGGGCTACCCCGAGGGCGAGGTGTACTTCCCCGGCTCCCCGGTGCTGCGCGTCGAGGGCTCCTTCGCCGAGTGCGTGCTGCTGGAGACCGTGATCCTGTCGATCCTCAACCACGACTCGGCGATCGCGGCGGCGGCCTCCCGGATGTCCGTCGCCGCGGGCGGGCGGCGGCTGATCGAGATGGGCGCACGGCGCACCCACGAGCTGTCCGCGGTGGCCGCGGCGCGCGCCGCGTACGTCGGCGGCTTTGACTCCACCTCCGACCTGGCGGCCGGCTTCCGCTACGGCATCCCGACGGTGGGCACCAGCGCGCACGCCTTCACCCTGCTGCACGACAGCGAGCGGGACGCCTTCCGGGCGCAGGTCGACTCGCTCGGCCGGGGCACCACGCTGCTCGTCGACACCTACGACGTCGCCGAGGCGGTCCGCACGGCCGTGGCCGTCGCGGGGCCGGAGCTGGGGGCGGTGCGCATCGACTCGGGTGATCTGCTGCTGGTGGCGCACCGGGTCCGGCAGCAGCTCGACGAGCTGGGCGCATATGACACGAAGATCGTCGTCACTTCCGATCTGGACGAGTACGCCATCGCGTCGCTGGCCGCGGCGCCGGTGGACGCGTACGGAGTGGGCACCCAGCTCGTCACCGGCAGCGGGCACCCCACCTGCTCGATGGTCTACAAGCTCGTGGCGCGCGCCGGGTCCGCCGACGTCGCGGCCCCGCTGCGGCCGGTGGCGAAGAAGTCCCTGGGCGCGAAGAGCTCGCTCGGCGGCCGCAAGTGGGCGGCGCGGCGGCTGGACGAGTACGGGGTCGCCGAGGCCGAGGTCGTCTCGGCGGGCGAGGTCCCGGCGGACCTCGTCGACCGCCAGCTGCTCGCGGAGCTGGTCAAGGGCGGCGAGATCGTGGCGCGGGAGCCGCTGGAGGCCGCGCGGGAGCGGCATGCGGCGGCGCGGGCGGGGCTGCCGCTGTCGGCGATACAGCTGTCGCGGGGCGAGCCGGTGATCCCCACGGAGTGCCGATGAGCCCGGCGCAGGCTGATGCGGCGCCCGTGAGCGGGGTACTCGTTGGCGCGCCCTGGGCGAACGCGCCCCGTGCGACGACGATGCCCCCTCCCCCTGGGCCGTCGAAGTCTCTACTCTCGATCTCATCCCCTGTACGGGATGCCCCCGTGCGGGAGACGCTCGTGCGAAGCAAACCCGTACGAAGTGAAAGCGTACGAAGCAGACCCGTACGAAAGGCCCGGATGCGAAAGGCCCCCGTACGGGACGCCGCCTCAGCAGCCGTCGACCCCGCCCCCACCGAAGGACACCCGCCATGCACCGCGCATTGATCGTCGTGGACGTTCAGAACGACTTCTGCGAGGGCGGCAGCCTCGCGGTGGCGGGGGGCGCGGACGTCGCGGCCGCCATCACCGACCTGATCGGCGAGTCCCAGGCGGGCTACGCCCATGTCGTCGCCACGCGCGACCACCACATCGACCCCGGTGACCACTTCTCCGACCACCCGGACTACGTCGGCTCCTGGCCGCCCCACTGCGTCGCGGGCACCGAGGGCATCGGCTTCCACCCGAACTTCGCGCCGGCCGTCGCCTCGGGCGCGATCGACGCGGTCTTCAGCAAGGGCGCGTACACGGCGGCCTACAGCGGCTTCGAGGGCGCCGACGAGAACGGCACGCCGCTGGCGGACTGGCTGCGCCGGCACGGGATCACCGATGTCGACATCGTCGGCATCGCCACCGACCACTGCGTCCGGATGACCGCCCTCGACGCGGCCCGCGAGGGCTTCCGCACCCATGTCCTGCTGGACCTGACGGCGGGCGTCGCGCAGGAGACGACCCAGCGGGCGCTGGAGGAGATGCGGGGGGCGGGCGTGGAGCTCTCCGGCAAGCCGGTGGTGTGACCCGGGGGCCCTCTCCGGCAAGCCGGCAGTGCGGCCTGGGGGCCGCCGTGCGGCGCCCGGGGGGCCGCGCGGGGTTTCCCTGCCCGCCCTTCCCGAAACCGGGGGGCAAGCCCCCGGACCCCCGTACGTCCTTCGGCCGAGTCCTCGATCTCCCCCCGGCTGCCGCCCCTGGAGGGGCTGGAAGATCCAGCCCCTCCGGCGCTTGAGGGGCGGGGTCCGGGGGCGGAGCCCCGGAGGGCGGTCAGGCGCTGGTCGTGGCGCGCAGCAGGGCCCGGATGGGGTGCCAGAGCTCCTGCGGCGCCGCAGGGCCCGACGTACGCCAGAGAAGGCCGTCCGGGTGGTGCAGCACCGCCGTGATCTCGTCCGGCGTCGGAGGCTCCGCGTTGCCGCGCAGGTACACCGCCCGCAGCCCCAGATTCCGCAGCCGCGTCAGCGCCCGCGCCCGGTTCGCCGCATGGACCAGGACGCGGACCGTCCCGCCGTCCCCGGCCGGACTGGGCAGTCCTATCGCGACCACGACGCTGCCTCCCGGCAGCTTGCAGAACCCGCCTCCGGGCATGCTGATCCACTCCCCCGTGCTCTGGTGTCAATAAGGGTCTCGTCTCCCGCACCTAAACACGATCGGCCGCCGCCCGCCAGGGGGCAACGGCCGATCATGGTTTGACCTGCGGTTATGTCAATTATTTGGTGGAGGGGCCCACCTTGACGGTGATCGTCTTGCCGCTCCACGGCTGCCAGGCGATCGAGATCCGCGTGTTGGTGTCAGGAACGTCGACGCTTCCGGTCGGGTTCCCCTCGTGCCAGTAGGTCCCCTTGCGGTCGTCGAAGACGGGATTGCCGAACTTGGGCCAGATCCGCTGGGCGACCCCCGCCTTGTGCAGCTTGATGCTGTCCGTCGGCCACCAGCTGAAGGTCGAGTCGTAGGACTGGATGCGGTTGCGCATCAGCGACCCGTCCTTCCACTTCAACGGCTCGGCGTGGGCGTCCACCGGCAGGATCAGGCCCTTGCCGGGGTGCTGGCTGGTGTTGTTGTCGGCCTGGGAGGTGTCCCAGAGCCAGATCAGCAGCCCGTTCTGGTACGGGTAGTGCTCGACCCAGCTCTCCTTCGGCGCGGCGAAGCCGAAGTTGTACGGGCCGACCTTGAGGGTCTGGTCGTACGAGACGTACTGCCGGTTCTCGGCGATGTAGTACTGCTCGTACTCCTTGGTGAAGCCCTCGCCGATGCGGGTGAAGCCCTTCGCGGTCCAGCCCGCGTCGTCGCCCTCGGCGTCGTCGCTGAAGACCGTAGCGCCGTCCGCGGTCAGGGTGATCGCGTCGGCCGTGAAGCCGAGCGGGGCCACGCCGCCGTCCGTCTGGTAGCGGAAGCGGAGGTCGAACTTCTTGCCCGCGTACGCGTCCAGCGGGTAGACGAGGTCCTTGTACGTCTCCGAGACGCCGGTCAGCGCGGGCGTGTCGGAGGCGTCCCGCGGGAGGGCCTGGCCGTCGGCGGTGCCGTCCAGCGCGGTCCAGGTCGCGCCGCCGTCCGTGGACACCTCGGTGTAGAGGTAGTCGTACTCGGCCTCGATGTCGTACCAGCCCTTGAGCGACAGCTCGGCCGACGACTTGCCGGTGAGGTCGACGGAGCGGGTCAGGGTGTTCTTGAGGTCGTCACCCATCTGGCTCCACCACTGCTTGGAGCCCTGCGCGGGCTTCACGACGGTGGTGGTGACTTCCTTCTTCGGCAGCTCGACGACGAGCGCCTGCGGGTTCTTGGTGTTGTACTCGGCGACGCCCAGCTTGTGCTTGGACTTCGTCGCGGCCTTGCCCTTGGTGTAGTTGAGCCAGCCGAGCTGCAGCTTGTCCCAGGCGGTCATGTCGCCGGGGAGGTCGCCGATGGTCTCGCCGCCGGTGCCCAGCCAGGAGCCGGACGACATCAGGGTCCAGAAGCCGGTGGAGTTCTCGCCGCCGCCGGAGGTGTCGTACAGGTCCGGCAGGCCGAGGTCGTGGCCGTACTCGTGGGCGAAGACGCCGAGTCCGCCGTTCTCGGGCTGCACGGTGTAGTCGCCGACCCAGATGCCGGACTCGCCGATCTGGGTGCCGCCGGCCCTGTTCTGGGCGGGGCCGGTCTTGCCGACGTCGGTGCCGTAGGCGTACCAGCGGTGGGCCCAGATGGCGTCGCCGCCCTGCGCACCGCCGCCCGCGGACTCGTCCTCGCCGGCGTGGACGATCTGGAAGTGGTCGATGTAGCCGTCGGGCTCGTTGAATTCGCCGTCGCCGTCGAAGTCGTAGCGGTCCCACTTGTCGTACTGGGACAGCTCGGCCTTGATCTGCTCGTCGGTCTTGCCCTTGGCCTTCTGGTCGGCGGTCCAGGCGTTGACGCCGTCGCGGACGGCGTCCCAGACGTTGGAGCAGTTCGATTGTCCGCAGTAGTTGGAGCCGTAGCGCGCCTCGTTGTACTCGACCTTGACCCAGTCGGAGACCGTGCCCTCGACCGAGTAGCGGCCCGACGAGGCCCGCTCGTAGTAGGTCTTCAGCGAGTGCTTGGGCGTGCCGTCGGCGTTCTGGCCCTTGCCGAAGTACAGGTCCTGGAAGTGCTGCCGGTCGAAATCCTCCTGCCAGGCGGTGGAGTTGTCCACCGAGCGGTCGGGCTCGGCGATCTTGTTGTGCAGCGGGCCCGGAGTGCCGCCGTACTTCTTGACGGGCGGCTTGGGGCCGTCGCCGTCGGGGTCGTACATCGTGGTGTCGTCGACCTTGTCGCCGAACTCCACCAGGATGGTGAAGATCTTGTCGGTCTTCTCCCGGCCCAGCTCGACGTACTTCTTGTCATCGAGCCGCACGACCTTGGAAGCACCCCGCTTCTGGACGGTCGCGTCGCCCGATATGACCTGCTCGAGGGCAGCCTGCCGCTGCTCCTCCTGCTGCTTGCTGAACGGGCCTTCGAGATCGTGCTCGACATGAGCCTTCTCGGGTCCCTCGCCGTGGCCCCCCTTGGCCTTGCCCGGCGCCGGGTCGTGGCGTTCGATTGCTGTCGGGTCCGTCGAGCGGTGGTCGTCGGCCTGCGCGGTGGCGAAGGCCGAGGCCGTCGCGGTGGTCGCGGCGAGCGCCACGAGCACCGCGGACGCTCTGATCGTCCGTCTTCTGTTGGTCACTTGATTGGTGTCCTCCCCTGCGCCCCGCCGCCACGGACAAGATGTGGGGTAGTCCGCGCGCGGAGTCGCGTCACAAGTGACGACATTCGACCGGAGTTGACGAAGAAAAGACAGTCCTTGACTTGGACAGGCCAACTGCACTATGCGCGAGTCCAGTTCCGGAATTCGAACACCCTCGAAAGGGTGGAGGACCGGACAATGGGAGCATATTTTCGGCCAATTGGTAGTGCGGATGAATCGATGCGCCCCCTGTGCACCGGCACCGTGGGTTAGGTCACGCTTACCACCGGTTCCCCTCGGGCATGCACCTTCATAGAGTCGATCGGCAGTGCGACCGTGCCGGCCGGCTCCCGCGCGGGAGAGAGACCCGACGACACCCCCTGTCCCTGTCCCCTGCCCCGAGGACGGATACCGTCATGCCGCGTCCGACTGCCGCACAGTTCGCCTACGGTTCGGCTGCCGTCGTCTTCTCAGCCCTCGCCCTGCTGCTGCTCACCGGCGCCGAGGGCGGCATCGCCGTCGCCGCCGTCGCCGCCGTGGCGCTGGCGCTGGGACTCGCCGTCTCCCTCACCCTGCATCAGCGGGACGTACGGAGGCGGGGCACGGCCCTCGACGCCGCGCTGCGCACGGTGCAGGAGGCACAGCCCGGACCTGCGCCCGCCCGGCGCACGGGCGCCGGCGTCCACTCCCTGCACCGCTGAAGCCTTACCGCACCCGCACCACGACCGTCTTGGCGACCTTGTCGTGCAACCCCTGTTTGTACGGCTTGTCGGTCAGGATCGTGATGACGATGATGATCCACCAGAGGCAGAAGCAGCAGATCAGCGCGGGCACCCACAGCACGATCGCGCGCAGCAGGGAGGAGTTGGTGTCGGGCACGCTGCCGTCGTTCAGCAAGGCGACGCGGATCTTCATCCAGCGCTTGCCCAGCGTCTGGCCGTCTTTCTTGACCATGATGGTGTCGTAGCCCACATACGCGACGACCGCGACGAGCGAGTAGAGCCACTGCCTGCCGGTGTTCAGCTCCTCGCTGATCTCCTCCCAGCTGTTGCCGTCCGTGGTGAAGTCCCAGCCCCCGAAGAGCAGGGAGAGCAGAAACAGCGGCACGGCGATGATGAGCCAGTCGACGATCCTGGCCGTCAGCCGTCGGCCGAAGTCGGCGAGCGGAGGCATCCCCGCGAGCGGGTCGACGCCTCCGTAGGGGCCTCCGCCGTAGGCGTCGCCCGGACCGTACGGAGGCATAGGACCGCCGCCGCCCGGTGGAGGGGGCGGCGGCGTGGAGCCCGGAGGCGGCGGGCCCGGCGGAGGCGTCGAGCCGGACGGCGGCTGCTCGGGGGGCGGCTGCTCGGGCGGCTTCTTGCGGAACGGGTCGTCCTCGGGCGGCTCCCCGGACGGCGGCCTGTCGTCGTTGCTCATCGGGCTCATGGGGGCAGTGCACCGTGCCCCCGGGCCCTCCGCAACCTATGACACGCCGTTCGGGCGACCGTCTCCGACGGTCCGTCAGCCGCCAAGCGCAGGACGTCAGCCGGTGACGAACGTGTGCGCCGCCTTGTCGTGCCAGCACTGCCGCCACGGGCGGTCGAACAGGCACCACAGCACATTGAGCAGACCGATGGCGAGAACGCCGAGCAGGCTGTAGACGAGCCAACGGCGCAGCGCCGCCACGAAGGTCGGCGTCTCGTGGGACTCGATATGGCAGACCTTCAGTCCGAACAGCTTCTTGCCCAGGGTGCGGCCCCACTTGGCCGTCGGCAGCGTCTCGTACAGCAGCCCGAAGACGAGCAGGGCGGCGAGGACGATGCCCAGATGGCCCGCGGTCGTGCCGTCGACCAGCCATACGGTGACGGTCTGTCCCGACTGCTTGGCGGCCTCGATCTTGCCGTCGACATGGGCGACGGCCTGGCCGAGCACGGGGACCGCGACGGCGGACACGAGCGCGCCGAGCAGCAGCGTGTCGATCAGCCGCGCCGCGAACCGCTTGCCGAGGGACGCGGGACGGGCCGCCGCCTGGGCCTGGGCCGCCTGCAGGAAAGGGTCGTTGACCGGCGGCTTCCAGGGAACGACCGGCTGCTCGGGCTCCCTGCCGGTGCGGACGCCGGGGGCGGACTGGCCCGGCTGTCCTGGCTGTCCCGGCTGTCCCGGCTGGGCCGTGCGGACGGGCTGAGCCGTGCGGGCCGGCTGACCCGCCTGGGCCGCCTGCGCTCCCTGGGCGAGCTGGTGGACCTGCTGCGGCCAGGACGCCGCGCCGCCGCCGGGCCCGGCGGTCACCGGGGACTGCGGCTGGGAGGCAGCGGCGTGCGGCTGCGGCTGCGGCTGCGGCTGCGGCTGCGGCTGCGGCTGCGGCTGCGGCTGCGAGGGCACGTTGGGCCGTAGGGGCGCCTGCGGCTGCTGGGTTCGTGCCTGGGAGCGGGGCCTCTCGGCAGCGGGTGCGGCGGGGGCGGAGGCCGTGCCCTCGCCCGGAGTGCCCTCGCCCGGGGAGCCCTCGGCGCGAGAGCGGAAGGTCATCGTCCCGTCGCCCTGGCCCGTGGCCTCGCCCGCGCCCTGGCCGCTCGCCCCCCGGACCCCGGGCAGCGCGCCGCCGGTCGGATCCGCGGGCGCCCTCGGGTCCGCGGGGGCGGCCGACTCCGCTCCGCCCGCGGTGTCTCCCCAGGAGACGCGGCTGTCGTGCTCCCCGCCGAAGCCCGACTGCCGTGCCGCGTCGGCCGCCCAGGCGCTGGCCGGCTCTGTGCGCGAATCAGCGCGCGACGACCGCGCGTCCGGCTCCTCGGCCGGCTCTTCGTCGAGGAAGACCGGGCCGGTCTCCTCCACGGAGGCGGGGCCGGGCGTCGCCGCGGGCGGCGGCGGCGCGGACGCCGAGGCGGTCGCGGAGGCGGCGGCCGCGGCCGCCGAGTGCGGGGCGGCGGGCATCGCCTCGCCCGCCTTCGGGGCGGGACGGCTTGTGCCGGGCCCCCAGGCCGCTCCGTTCCAGTACCGGACATATCCGGGAATGGAGGGATCCGGGTAGTAGCCGGGTGTGGGGCTGCTGCCGTCACCTGTGGCCGGGGTTGGGGCGCTCATCACCGTGGTCCCGTATCTGCTCGAGGCTCACTTCAAGGCACCACATCTATCAGACCCTTGAGAGCCCGCGGACCGCTCCAGCCATAACGACAACTTTTCAGTCGCCGTGCGGTAACGGAAAGTTGTCCCGGAAAAACCTTCGGAACCCGCGTAATGACCGGCCGGCATCCGTGTCTCCTCCAGCAGGGCCGCCCCCGGGCGGCCGGTGCACCCGCACGCAGAAACACCCGAAAGCGAGAGAAGAGGCACTTCGATGCAGCACACCGTCGTGGAACGCGAGCTGGAGCTGAAACTGGTGCTGTCACCCGAGCGCAGCATCCCGGTGCCCGCCCGGCTGACCTATCGCACCGACGACCCGTACGCCGTGCACATCACCTTCCACATCGGCTCCGACCATCCCGTGGACTGGACCTTCGCCCGTGAGCTGCTGGTGGAGGGCGTGTTCCGGCCGTGCGGCCAGGGGGATGTGCGGATCTGGCCGACGAAGTACGAGGGACGCAGCGTGGTGCTGGTGGCGCTGAGCTCCCCCGACGGCGACGCGCTGCTGGAGGCGCCGTCGTCCGCAGTGTCCGCCTGGCTGGAGCGGACGCTGCGGGTGGTCCCGCCGGGCGCCGAGTCCGAACGGCTCGGCATCGACGACGGTCTGGCCGGGCTGCTCGCGCGCACCCCGGCCGACGACGTATGGCTGCGGGACAGGTTCCGGCCGTCCTCCGACGAGTCTTCGTAAGGGGCAGGGCTGACCTTCGGTCGATGACGTGCATATGGACGGGGAAGTCGACGCTGTGGCCGTCGGGGTCGCCGATGTGGACCATGCGGACACCGAAGAGGGCGTTGATCTGCTGCGGCTCCTCATGCCGCGGGTCGGCCCGGTAGCGCGGTTCGCGGACCGTGACGCGGCCGAGGCCCCCTCCCGCCGCGACGCGTGGCGTGCGACCACACCTGCCAGGACAGCGCGTACGGCTCAGAACAGCTTGCCGGGGTTGAGCAGGCCGAGCGGGTCGAAAACCTGCTTGATGCCCCGCTGGAGCTCCAGGCCCACCGGGCCCAGCTCCCGGGCCAGCCACTCCTTCTTCAGCACGCCCACGCCGTGCTCGCCGGTGATGGTGCCGCCGAGCTCCAGGCCGAGCGCCATGATCTCGTCGAAGGACTCCCGGGCCCGCCGGGACTCGTCGGGGTCGGCGTGGTCGAAGCAGACGACGGGGTGGGTGTTGCCGTCGCCCGCGTGGGCGCAGACGCCGATGGTCAGCCCGTACTTGTCGGCGATGGCGGCCGTGCCGTCGAGCATCGCGGCCAGCCGGGAACGCGGCACGCACACATCGTCGATCATCGTGGCGGGCTTCACGGCCTCGAGTGCCGTGAGCGACATTCTGCGCGCCTGGAGAAGGAGTTCGGATTCGGCCGCCGTATCCGCAGGAACGATCTCGCTCGCGCCCGCCGCCGCGCACAGCTCGCCGACGGCGGCCAGATCGGCGGCCGGTTCCGCGGTGTCGAAAGCGGCCAGCAGCAGCGCCTCGGTGCGTTCCGGCAGCCCCATGTGGGCGAGGGCGTTGACCGCGCGCAGGGTCGTGCGGTCCATCAGCTCCAGCAGCGACGGCGTATGCCCCCGCTCCATGATCGCGCAGACGGCGGCGCAGGCGTCGGCGGCCGAGTCGAACTCGGCGGCGAGGACGAGCTGCTCCGGCGGCTTCGGCCGCAGTGCGAGCACGGCCTTGACCACGATGCCGAGGCTGCCCTCCGAGCCCACGAACAGCCTGGTGAGGTCGTATCCGGCGACCCCCTTGGCGGTGCGCCGGCCGGTGGTGAGCAGCCGGCCGTCCGCGAGGACGACGTCAAGGCCGAGGACGTACTCCGCGGTCACCCCGTACTTGACGCAGCACAGTCCGCCCGAGGCCGTGCCGATGTTGCCGCCGATGGTGCAGGTCTCCCAGCTGGAGGGGTCGGGCGGGTAGTACAGGCCGTGTTCGCCGGCCGCGCGGGACAGCGCCGCGTTGACCACGCCCGGCTCGACGACCGCGATCCGCTCCACGGGGCTGATCTCCAGGATGCGGTCCATCTTCACCAGGGACAGCACGATGCAGCCGTCGCTGGCGTTGGCAGCGCCGGACAGGCCCGTGCGCGCGCCCTGCGGAACGACGGGGACGCGCAGCTGAGAAGCCGTGCGCATGATGTGCTGCACCTGCTCTGCCGTGCGGGGCAGGACGACGACGGCGGGGAGGCCCGCCGGGCAGAAGCCGGCCATGTCGTTGGCGTAGGAGGCCATGACGTCCGGGTCGGAGATCAGGGCCTCTGCGGGCAGCCCGGCGGCCAGCCGTTCGATCAGCGGCTGCGGGGCCGGCTCCGGGCCGCGGTGCGGGAGTCCATCCATGATCTAAGCCTTCCACCGGGGGCCATCGGTGTGAACCCGGTCGCCTTGTGCTGCGCACCGCCGAGTGTGTCCTCCGTACGGGCTGCGCCCTGACGCACAGTGAGCGCCATGAGGGATCACGTGAAGAACGCCGCGGTCAGCCTGCTGGTCGGTGCGACGCTCGTCGCCGGAGTCATCGCGCTCGCGCCCGGATGGGGCGAGGATCCACCGCCCGCGCCGGGGCCTGCCGGGCGGGCGATGGCGGCGGCGGGCGCGGGCGCCCCTGCCGCGCCCGCCGATCTTGCCGCGCTCATCGAGGACCGGGAGAGGTGGCTGAAGGACCACCCCCGCGACGAGGAGTCGTGGGCGGTGCTCGGCACGGCGTATGTGCAGCGCGGGGTGCGGCTGGCGCAGTCGGCGCAGTTCCCGAAGGCCGAGCGGGCGCTGAAGAAGTCGCTGGACGTCGTGCCGGCCGACGAGGGCAACGTTGAGGCGATGGCGGGCATGGCGGCGCTGGCCAACGCCCGGCGGGACTTCGCCGGGGCCCGCGGCTGGGGCGAGCGGGCCGTCAAGCGGAAGCCGAAGCGGTGGACGACGTATCCCCTGCTGATCGAGGCGTACAGCGGCCTGGGCGACTACAAGGCGGCCGGCAAGGCCGTGGACCGGATGCTGGAGCTGAACTCCGGGCCGCAGGCGAGGGGGGTCGCCGCGCTCGTCTACCGCGACCGCGGCTGGCGCGAGGACGCGGCCGCGACGGCGCACGACGCCGCCGCGAACGCCGAGGGCCCGGAGCAGAAGGCCGCGGCGCTGCACCGGATGGGTGAGTTCGCGTGGGAGCGGGGCGAGCCGGCGGAGGCGATCGCCCACTACGACGCGGCGCTGCGGGCACGGAGCGACCATCACGCCTCGCTGGCGGGACGGGCCCGGGCGCTGGCGGCGCTGGGCCGTACGGACGAGGCGCTGCGCGACTACGGGGCGGCGCAGAAGGGCCGTCCGCTGCCCGCGTACGCGCTTGAGGCCGGTGAGCTGTACCAGTCGCTGGGCCTGGACGGCGACGCCCGCCTCCAGTACGAGCGGCTGCGCGACGGAGTGGCGGAGGCGGCGAAGCACGGGGTGGACTCCACGCTGCTGCTGGGGCGGTACGAGGCCGACCACGGCAGCGCGGAGGCGGCGGTGCGGAGGCTGCAGGCCCAGTGGGACAAGGGGCGGCGCAGCGTCGACATGGCGGATGCGCTGGCCTGGGCGCTGCACCGGGCGGGCCGGTCGCAGCAGGCGCTGGAGTTCGCCCGGAAGGCGACGGACAAGGGGCGGCGCAGTGCGCTGTTCTCGTACCACCGGGGGGAGATCGAGCGGTCGCTGGGACGGTACGGCGCGGCGCGGCGGCATCTGGAGGAGGCGGTGCGGACAAACCCCGACTTCTCTCCGATGTGGGCGCCGAAGGCGAGGGAGGCCCTGGAGGCGATCGGGGAGCCGCCGGAGGGCGGGCCGCGGGAGCTGGAGCGGCCGGCGGGGACCCCGGCCCCGACGCCGTCGCCGTCGGGCGCGGCGTCGGCGTCGCCGTCGGGCGCGGCGTCGGCGTCGCCGTCGGGCGCGGCGTCGACTGCGACGCCGGCGCCGCGTTCCCCCTCGCCGTCTCCCTCTCCCACCGCGTCCGGGAGTCCGGCCGGGAGCTGAGCGGGGGTCGGCACTTCGTCAGCGGGTCACCTCGGCGTACACGATGAGGTTGTCGACGGGGTGGCCCTCGGCGTCGTAGCCGCCGTCGCAGGTGACCAGCCGCAGCACGGGGGCGTCCGTCGCGCCGTAGACCTTCTGTGTGGGGAACGCCTTCTTGCTGACGGTCTGTTTCGCGGTGACGGTGAAGTGGACGGTCCTGCCTCGGGCGTCGCGTACGGCGATGTCCGCGCCCTTGGCGATCTTCTTCAGATCATGGAACACGGCCCGTCCGTAACGGGTGTCGTTGTGCCCGATGATCACTGCGGGGCCTGTCTCGCCGGGCTTGGCGAGGCCGGTGTACCACCCGGCGGTCATCCCCTTCTCCGGCGGCGGCACTTCGACGGTGCCGTCGGCGTTCAGGCCCAGCCGCATCAGGGCGCTCTGCACGCCGAGTGAGGGGATGGCGAGGTGGGCGGGGTCCGCGGCCTCGTGGTCGGGGACGACGGCGTGGGTCGCGGTGGGCTTCGCGGGTGGGCGCGGATCGTCCTGCGGCGCTGAGCAGCCCGCGAGGGCGGCGACCGCGACGAGTCCGGCGGCGGCGAGGAGCCGCGCGCGGAGCAGGGTCGTGGGCAGGGGCATGGGCATGGGAAGGGGTTTCCTGTCGTCGTACAGGGCTCGCCCCCGCCCCGGAGAGGAAGGGCGGGGGCGAGCGTCGGGCGTCAGGCGCGCGAGCCGCCCGTGCGGCGGCGGATCACGGTGAAGCCCAGACCTCCGAGCAGCGCGGCGCCGGCGGCGGAACCGGCGAGGACGGCGGCGGTGTTCGTCGTGCCGTCGGCGGCGGCCTCCTCACCGGCGGCGACTCCGCCGCGCGGGATGGGCGACGCGTCCTTGCCCGCCTGCTCCTTGGCGGTGCGCGCCTTGGCCTCGCGGTCGTCCTCGGCCGGGACGGGACGGGGGGCGCCGTCCTCGGCCGGGACGGGACGGGGGGCGCCGTCCTTGGGCTGCACGGACGCCCCGTCCTTGGGAGCCGGGGTGGGGGCGCCGTCCGCGAAGGCGGCGGCGGACGGGATGAGCAGCGCGCCCGCCACGGAGGCGGTGAGGACGGCGGCGCGCAGGGTCAGTCGGTGGGACATAAGCGTGAAGCTCCTGTGTCAGCTGTGATGTGACGGCGCCCGGTCACCGGCCGGAGCGGCTCGCCGCCGGGCATGTCCCCCAGACTGATGGGAAGTTGTGAGGAAGCTGTCAGATCGCTGTGTCCTTCGGATCAGGGTCCGGCGTCTCACGGTCCGGGCCGTGCGGCGGGAATCCGCAGGGAGAAGACCGACCCCTTTCCCTCCTCGCTCTCCGCCCGTGCCGAACCCCCGTGCGCCTCGGCCAGCTTGCGGACGATCGCAAGGCCGAGGCCGCTGCCTCCGGTGCGTCGGCTGCGGGACTTCTCGGCGCGCCAGAAGCGGTCGAAGACACGGGGGAGGTCGTCGGCCGGGATGCCGCACCCGGTGTCGGCGACCTCGATCAGGGCCGCGGCGCCGCCGCCGTCGTCGGAGCCGTATGCGCGCAGGGTGACGCGACCGCCGGGCGGGGTGTGGCGTACGGCGTTGGAGACGAGGTTGCCCACGGCCTGGCGCAGCCGTACGGGGTCGGCGTGGAGTGCCGGTGCGGGCGGGCGGCCGTCCGGCGGTCCGGTGTCGACGGCGAGCGCGACCCCGGCGGTCTCGGCGCGGGCCTGGTGCGCGGCGGCGACCTGGGCGAGGAGTTCGGCGGCCCGCAACGGCTCCGGGTGCAGCCGCAGCGCCCCGGCGTCCGCCTCCGCCAGATCCTGGAGGTCGTCGACGATGTGCTGGAGCTGCATCGCCTCCTCCAGGAGAGAGGAGATGAACGCGGGGTCGGGGTCGGCGAGTCCGTCCTGCGCGGCTTCGAGCCAGCCGCGGATGTTGCTCAGCGGGGTGCGCAGTTCGTGAGCGACGTCGCTGACCATCGCCTTGCGCTGGGCTTCGAGGCGTGCGCGGTGCGCCGACATGTCGTTGAAGGCCGCGGCCAGCCGTCCGATCTCGTTGTCGGCGGTGACGGGTACGGGCGCGGTGTCCTCACCGTCCTTCATCCGCTGGGCGGCTCCGGTGAGCGCGTG
Source organism: Streptomyces chengmaiensis (assembly GCF_029846775.1). Taxonomy (NCBI): domain Bacteria; kingdom Bacillati; phylum Actinomycetota; class Actinomycetes; order Kitasatosporales; family Streptomycetaceae; genus Streptomyces; species Streptomyces chengmaiensis. The sequence goes on along the minus strand of NZ_JARWBG010000018.1, from coordinate 18,076 downwards.
CAGCGGCCGTACCAGACGGGTGCCGGCGAGCACCGAGGCGCCGACGGTCAGGGCCAGGACGAGGGCGGCGACGCCGGCGATCTTCCCGGTGTTGGCGAGGGACAGTTCAAAGCCGGGGACCGCTCCCCCTCGGGGGTCGCCGATGTAGAGCAGCGCGGGTGAGGCGACATAGGAGCTGAGCTGTTCGCGGCGTGCGGTGTCCACGCAGGAGGCGATGGCGCGGTCGGCGACGTCGTTCCTCTCGGCGGGGAGGGCCTCGCGCGGGACGGGGACCGGGGTCGCCGCCTTCCAGGACAGGTCGAGGGAGAGTTCGACGGGCGGCAGATCCTGGCGCTGGAGGCAGGCGTCGGTGAGTCTGCTGAGCGCGTCGAGCGCCTTGGCCTCCGTCTTGGTGGGCCGGTCGAGGTCGTCCTGCGGGCAGCGGGCGGCTTCGGCGCGTTCGTCGCTGCCGACGACCTGGATGCGCGGGCGGCCGCTGGGGCTGTCGACGATGTCGGTGGCGATGGAGAACTTGCCGAGGCAGGCGGCCGTGGTCTCGGCGGCGCGGAGCAGTGGGGCGCGTTCGTCGGCGGGCAGCCGGAAGGGGCCGACGGCGCGCGGGTCGATGCGGTCTGCTGCGGCGGCCCGGGACGGGTCGGCCGGGGGTGACAGGGCGGTGTCGGGTGAGAGGGGGTCGACGACGGCGGAGGCGCGGGGCGGCAGTTCCGGCGGCGGCCCGTCCGCGCCGCCGTCCTCCGCGCCCCCGCCGTCGCCGTGCGGGGCTGCGGAGTCGGCGAGCGTTCGGCGGTCCTGTGTGGTGAGCGCGATACGGCGGCCCGACTGCTGCGCGAGCTCCCGCACGGTCGTCTCGACCGCGTCCCACCGTGGGTGGGTGGCCGCGTAGCCGAGCAGGGTGTTGTAGATGCGGGCGTCGTCGGCGAGGTTCTGCCCCTGCTCCTGCCGGATCGCGCCGGAGGTGGTCTGTACGGCCAGCCAGGCGGTTGCCGCGACCGAGCAGGCGGCCACCAGCGCGGAGACGGCGAGCAGCCGCCCGAGGAGGCTCTTGCGCAGGGGCAGCCGCCGTTCGCCCGCCGTCCGGGCGGGCTTGCGGGCCGGGTGTGCGGGGGGACCGGACCGTGCCGCGCGTTTCATATCGTGCCGCCGCCGGTGCGGGCGGTGTGCACCGTGCGGGCCTCCGGGTCGGTCAGCTTGTAGCCGACGCCGTAGACCGTCAGCAGACGGGAAGGGCGGCGCGGGGCGGCCTCGATCTTCTTGCGGAGGTTCATGATGTGGACGTCGACGGTGCGGCCGCTGATGTACCGGTCGAAGCCGTGGAGTTCTTCGAGGAGCCGCTGCCGGGTGAAGACCCGGTCGGGTTCGGCGGCCATGGCGGCGAGGATGCGGAACTCGCCGGGCGTGCACTCCACGCCCGCCCCGTCGACGGTCACCTCGTGCCGCTGCGGATCGATCAACAGCGTGCCGACGGCGAGCACCGGGTCGGCCGCCGCCGGTCCTCCGGATCCGCCGCGCCGGGCGCGGCGCAGCAGGGTGCGGACGCGGGCCACCAGCTCGCGCGGGCTGTACGGCTTGGTCATGTAGTCGTCCGCGCCGAGGTCGAGCCCGAGCAGCAGATCGTCCTCGGTGCTGCGGGCGGTCAGCATCAGCACGGGCAGTTCTCTGGCCTCGGCCCGCAGTACGCGCAGCACATCGAGCCCGTCGGCGCGCGGCATCATCACATCGAGGACGAGCAGATCGGGCTCCCGCTGCCGTACGAGGTCGAGCGCGGCGCGTCCGTCCCGTACGAGCGTGACGGCGTGCCCTTCCCGCTCCAGATACCGGCGGACCAACTCGCCCTGTTTGTCGTCGTCTTCGGCGACCATCACATCAGCGCACACGCCGCCGATCGTAAGCGACCGCTGCCCGGGCCCCCCGATCCCGGACAGCGGTCCGTCGCCCGCCGGTCCCTTGCCCGCCGGTCAGCCACCCAGCGGTCAGCCACCCGCCGGTCCGTCGCCCGCCGGTCAGCCACCCGCCGGTCAGCCACCCGCCGGTCGCCGCTCTCAGCATCCACCGGTCGGCTCCGCCGGCGCAGACGGCGGGTCAGAGGTTGCCGCGCCTGGCCTGCTCGCGCTCGATCGCCTCGAACAGCGCCTTGAAGTTGCCCTTGCCGAAGCCCAGGGAGCCGTGCCGCTCGATCATCTCGAAGAAGACCGTCGGCCGGTCCTGCACCGGCTTGGTGAAGATCTGCAGCAGATAGCCGTCCTCGTCGCGGTCGGCGAGGATCTTCAGCTCGCGCAGCTTCTCGATCGGCACCCGGGTGTCGCCGACCCACTCGCCGAGCGTGTCGTAGTACGTGTCGGGCACGTCGAGGAACTGCACGCCCGCGGCCCGCATCGAACGCACGGTCGACACGATGTCGTTGGTGGCGAGCGCGATGTGCTGCACTCCGGGGCCGCCGTAGAACTCCAGGTACTCGTCGATCTGGGACTTCTTCTTGGCGACGGCCGGCTCGTTGATGGGGAACTTCACCTTCTTGGTGCCGTCGGCGACGACCTTCGACATCAGCGCCGAGTACTCGGTCGCGATGTCGTCGCCGACGAACTCCTTCATGTTGGTGAAGCCCATGACCTTGTTGTAGAAGCCCACCCACTCGTTCATCCTGCCGAGTTCCACATTGCCCACGCAGTGGTCGATCGCCTGGAAGGTCCTCTTGGCCGGGGGCTCGACGATCGGGGAGGCGGCGACGAACCCCGGCAGGTAGGGGCCGTCGTAGCCGTCGCGCTGGACGAGCGTGTGGCGGGTCTGGCCGTAGGTCGCGATGGCGGCCAGCACCACCGTGCCGTTCTCGTCCTTGACCTCGTACGGCTCGGTGAGGCCGGTGGCGCCGTGCTCGACGGCGTACGCGTACGCGGCGCGGGCGTCCGGGACCTCGATGGAGAGGTCGACGACGCCGTCGCCGTGTGCGGCGACATGCTCGGCGAGGAAGCGCCCCCGGTCCGTGGACGGCTTGATCACGGAGGTGAGGACGAAGCGGGCGGAGCCGTTCGTCAGCACATAGCTGGCGGTCTCGCGGCTGCCGTTCTCCGGTCCGGAGTAGGCGACGAGCTTCATGCCGAAGGCCGTGGAGTAGTAGTGCGCGGCCTGCTTGGCGTTGCCGACGGCGAAGACGACCGCGTCCATTCCCTTGACCGGGAAGGGGTCTGCCTCGCGCGCGGTGTGAGGGGTCTGATCCATGGTCATCGCGTTGTCTGCCATAGCCGCAGACTCCCGCCGATCCACAAGGTGCGCAATAGTTTGCCTGAGCACTAAACAATCTGCATAGCATAAGCCGACAATCACCGGACTATGTGTACAGCATGACCACTCAGGAGATCTTATGGTGATCGATCATCTGGATGCCCGGCTGATCGTCCTGCTGGCGCGTGAGCCGCGGATCGGGGTGCTGGAGGCGTCCCGCCGGCTCGGTGTGGCGCGGGGCACGGTGCAGGCGCGGATGGACCGGCTTCAGTCCAATGGAGTCATCCGCGGCTTCGGCCCGGACGTCGATCCGGCCGCCCTGGGCTACCCCGTCACCGCGTTCGCCACGCTGGAGATCAAACAGGGCCAAGGGGCCGACGTCCGGGCCCATTTGGCGACCGTGCCGGAGGTGCTGGAGCTGCACACCACGACCGGTCACGGGGACATGCTCTGCCGGCTCGTCGCCCGCTCCAACGCCGACCTCCAACGGGTGATCGACCGGGTTGTCGGCTTTGCTGGCATCGTGCGGGCGTCGACGGCGATCGTGATGGAGAACCCTGTTCCGCTGCGGATCATCCCGCTGGTGGAGCAGGCGGCGCGGGACCGGGCGGAGTAGCCGCCGGTTCGGTGCGCCGCGGCGCGGCCGGGCGGGGCAGCGGTTCAGCGGGCGGCGGCAGGACCGGGCGAAGGCAACGGTTCAGCGGGCGGTCTGGCCGGAAAGCACCCCGCCTAGGGAGGCACGGAGCGGGTAGCCGCCCTCTCGGCGAGGGCCTCTCGGGCGAGGAGAGGGCATCGGAGTGTCCGCCGACCGAGGGAGCGCCTATGAGCTTCTGGGAGTATCTGACCACTCGGCGCCAGCAGTTGCTCACGGACGCCTTCCAGCACGCCAGCGCCGTCTTCCAGTGCATGGTGATCGCCACGGCGCTGGGCGTCCTCATCGCGGTGCTCAGCTATCGAAGCACCTGGGCCGGGAATCTCGCCATCACCTCCACGGCCACTTTCCTCACCGTCCCCTCCCTGGCCCTGATCGGTCTGCTGATCCCGGTCGTGGGCCTGGGCGTGGCGCCGACCGTGATCGCCCTGACGCTGTACGGGCTGCTGCCGATCGTCCGCAACGCGATCGTCGGACTGCGCGGAGTGGACCCCTCGCTCGTCGACGCGGCCAAGGGCATCGGGATGTCGCATACGGCGCGCCTGCTGCGGGTGGAGCTGCCGCTCGCCTGGCCGCCGATCCTGACCGGCATCCGGGTCTCGACGCAGATGCTGATGGGCATCGCCGCGATCGCCGCGTACGCCTCCGGCCCCGGCCTGGGCAACGAGATCTTCCGGGGCATCGCCTCGCTGGGCAGCGCCAACGCCGTCAACCAGGTCCTCGCGGGCACGCTCGGGATCGTCGTCCTCGCCCTGCTGTTCGACGCCGCGTATGTGCTGCTCGGCCGACTGACCATTCCGAGGGGGATCCGTGCCTGAGTCCGCGTCCGAGAACACCGCCGCCGCGCCCGCCGCTGCATCCGCCGCATCCTCCGCCGCGCCCGCCGCATCCTCCGCCGCGCCCCTCCCGGACACGGCCTTCGGCGGCGCCGTCTCCCCGGGCGGCACGTCCGGAGCGACGATCCGGCTGGAGAACCTCACCAAGCGCTACCCCGGCAATCCCATGCCCGCCGTCGACAACGTCTCCATGGAGATCAAGGCCGGCGAGATCGTGATCTTCGTGGGCCCGTCCGGCTGCGGGAAGTCCACCACGCTGAAGATGATCAACCGGCTGATCGAGCCAACGTCCGGCCGGATCCGGATCAACGACGAGGACGTCACCGACATGGACCCGGTCAAGCTGCGGCGCAAGATCGGGTATGCGATCCAGGCCTCGGGGTTGTTCCCGCATATGACGGTCGCGGAGAACATCGCCCTGGTGCCGAAGATGGCCGGCTGGCCCAGAACGCGGGTCAGGGACCGGGTCGAGGAGATGCTCGATCTGGTGGGCCTGGACCCGCGCGAGTTCCACGGCCGCTATCCGAGACAGCTGTCCGGGGGCCAGCAGCAGCGGGTGGGCGTGGCACGGGCGCTGGCCGCGGACCCGCCGGTGCTGCTGATGGACGAGCCGTTCGGCGCGGTCGACCCCATCACCCGGGACCATCTGCAGGACGAGCTGATCCGGCTGCAGCACGAGCTGCGCAAGACGATCGTCTTCGTCACCCACGACTTCGACGAGGCGATCAAACTCGGCGACCGGATCGCCGTGCTCCGGGAACGGTCGCACATCGCCCAGTTCGACACCCCTGAGGCCATCCTGACCAATCCGACGGACGACTTCGTCTCCGGCTTCGTGGGCGCCGGGGCGGCCCTCAAGCGGCTCAACCTCACCCGCGTACGGGATGTGGCGATCGCCGAGTTCCCGACGGTCGGCGTCGACGACCCGCTGCAGTCCGTCTTCGACAGACTGCGTCAGGGCCCGCACAACGAGCTGCTGATGCTGGACCGGCGCGGCCGCCCGTACAAGTGGCTGCGCCGCGGTGACCTGGCGCGCGCCAAGGGCTCGCTGGCCAGGGCGGGACAGCTGGTGCAGGACACGGTAACGCGGGACGCGACCCTGCGCGACGCGCTGGAGGCCGTGCTGACGGACTCCGGGGGCCGGGCGGCGGTGACCGGGCGGCGCGGCGAGTACATCGGCGTCGTCGACATGGAGACGCTGATGAACTCCGTGCACGAGATGCTGGAGGCGGACCGGCTGGCGGCGATCGAGCACCAGCACCAGTTGGAGGAACTGCACCACGACCGCACGGAGCGGGAGCTCGGGGGGTTCGGGGGATGAGCGAGGACCTCGCGGCGGATCAGGCCCCGGACCGGGCCCCGGACCGCGCCCCGGGCCGGGCCGTGGAGGAGCCTCCTCCTCCGCCGCCCGCGCCCCGCCCCCGTCCCCGTATCGGCTGGCAGCGGCTGACGCTGCTGCCGGGTGTGGTCGTACTCGTCGCGGCGGCGACATGGATCTGGATCGCGAACGCGGACCTCGACTCGATCGCCGAGAACGCGCTGGCCGGGGGCACCGTGCAGCTGCGGCTCTGGCAGCACGTGAGGCTCACGGCGATCTCCACGTTCTGGGTGCTGCTGATCGCCATCCCGCTGGGCATCGCGCTGACCCGGCGCGGCCTGAGCAAGGCCTCCCCCGCGGTGACCGCGATCGCCAACATCGGGCAGGCGACCCCGGCGATCGGTCTGCTTGCGCTGCTGGTGATCTGGCTGGGAATCGGCCCCTCGACCGCCGTCACCGGCATGGTGATCTACGCGGTGCTGCCCGTGCTGGCCAACACGGTCGCGGGTCTGAAGGCGATCGACCCCCAGCTGGTCGAGGCCGCGCGGGGCATCGGCATGTCCGCGGCCGGCACCCTGCTCAAGGTCGAACTGCCCCTGGCCGTGCCGCTGATCCTGGCGGGGGTGCGCACCGCGCTCGTCCTCAACGTCGGCACGGCGACGCTCGCCACGTTCGGGGGCGGCGGCGGGCTCGGCGACCTGATCACCTCGGGCATCCAGACGCAGCGGATGCCGGTGCTGGTGCTCGGATCGGTTCTCACGGTGGCGCTGGCGCTGCTGGTCGACTGGCTGGCGTCGCTGGCGGAGCTGGTGCTCACCCCTCGGGGCCTGGAGGCGGAGTGAGCGGGATGAAGCGGTGGACTGCATCGGCCGTGTGCCTCGCCGTGCTGGCCTTCGGCGGTCTGACGGGCTGCGGGTTGAAGAGCGGCTCGCCGATGGCCGACGAGGTCTCCCCCGGTACGGCAGGCCGGGGCCGCCCCCTGGAAGGCGCCTCCCTGACGGTCACATCCAAGAACTTCAGCGAACAGCTCATCCTGGGCCAGATGATCGGCCTGATCTTCAAGGCGGCGGGCGCGGAGGTGCTGGACCGCACGAACCTTCCCGGCTCGATCAGTGCACGCGAGGCGATCGTGAACGGCGACGCGGACGCGATGTACGAGTACACGGGCACGGCCTGGATCACCTACCAGGGCAACCAGGACCCGATCCCCGACCCGCTGGAGCAGTGGCACGCGGTCCGCGACGCGGACCTCGCGGACGGTGTCACCTGGCTGCCCGCGTCCACGCTCGACAACACCTACGCCCTGGCCATCAGCAAGCGGCACAACACCGAGTACGGCCTGAAGACCCTCTCGGACGCGGCGGAGCTGGCCCGGCGCGACCCGTCCGCCGTGACCGTCTGCGTGGAGAACGAGTTCGCGTCCCGCGACGACGGTCTCCCCGGCATGCAGCAGGCGTACGGGATGGGCATCCCCGCCGCCGGCATCAAGAAGATGGACGCGGGGATCATCTACACCCAGGTTTCCCAGTCCGACTCCTGCCTGCTCGGCGAGGTGTTCACCACGGACGGCCGCATCAAGGCGATGGACCTGGACACCCTGGAGGACGACCGGCACTTCTTCCCCAACTACAACGCGGCTCCCACGATCCACACCGCCACCCTCGAGAAGTGGCCCGTGATCGCGGACCTGCTGAACCCCGTGACGGCGAAGCTGACGACGGAGACCGCCCGGGAACTGAACGCCAGGGTCGACGTGGACGGCGAGGACCCGCACGAGGTCGCGAAGGAGTGGCTGGTGGAGGAGGGGTTCATCAAGGAGGGTTAGCACCCCTCCCGGCAGGCTTTGCCCGGTCACGGCAATGGCCAGGCCCTCGTTCGGATTCCTCCGGGCGCTCAGCAGCTCGGGACCTCCGCGCCCCGCTCCAGCGCGCGGAGGGAGTCCACCGCTCCCTTGAGGGTGGCGACGGGGATCAGCCTCAGGCCGTCGGGGAGTTCGGCGCGGGCGTCGGAGCACTCGCCCTCGGGTACGAGGAAGACCGTAGCGCCGTCGCGCTTGGCCGCCTGGGTCTTCAGGGAGACGCCGCCCACCGCGCCGACCGTCCCGTCGGGCTCGATGGTCCCGGTGCCGGCGATCGTACGGCCGCCGGTGAGGTCGCCGCCCGCGCCGTCGCCGTCCAGCTTGTCGACGATGCCGAGGGCGAACAGCAGCCCCGCGCTGGGCCCGCCGACGTCGGCGAGCTGGAGGTCGACCGTCACCTGGGACGGGTCCTCGCCGAGGTAGGAGAGCGCCGCCCGGGTCGCGTCGTCCTGGGACTCCTCCATGTCCGCGATGTTGTGCCGCTCGATCTCCTCGTCGGACTTGCCGGACGGATAGACGGCGTCACGCGGCAGCACGGCGCGGTCCGTGCGGAACCACCCGTCGATCACATCGCCGAGGTCGATGTCCGCGGACGGCCCCGTCGCCGCGATCGTCGTCATCAGCAGCTCGCCGTCGGTGTCCCGGGTGGGCGCCCCGGAGATCGTGATGATCTGCCGCCCCTGGTCCGCACCGAGGACGTCCGCCGTGGCCCCGGGCTGCGCCACGGTGTACGGCAGGGGCGCGAGCCCCGCGACGGCGAGCAGCGCCACGACGGGTACGGCGGACAGGGCGAGGGCACGGGGGCGCGTGAGACGGGAGAGCAGCACGGGCCCAATCTATCTGCGCGCCGGACCGGGCGGCCTCGGGGCTGGGGGCCGGGTGCCGTTCACAGGCGCACCGGGGGCCGCCTCGGGGCTGCGGAGGCCGGGCGCCTCCCCACGCACCGGGGGCCGCCTCCGCGCTATCGAAGCGCGTCCGCCACCTCGCGCGCGGCGTCGACGACACGGGGGCCGACCCGCTCCGGGACGGAGTCCGCCAGCATCACCACGCCCACGCTGCCCTCTATGCCGGTGACGCCCACCAGCGGGGCCGCCGCGCCGCTCGCGCCCGCCTCCAGTTCGCCGTGGGTGAGCGTGTAGCCGGGCTCGGTGCGGCTGCCCTGTCTCGCGGCGAGGATCGCCTTGCCCGCCGCGCCCCGGTCCAGCGGGTGCCGGAAACCGGCGCGGTAGGCGACGTGGTAGTCGGTCCACGTCGGTTCGACGACGGCGACCGCCAGCGCCTCCGCCCCGTCGACGAGCGTGAGGTGCGCGGTGGCCCCTATGTCCTCGGCCAGTGAACGCAGCGCCGGCATCGCCGCCTCCCGCACCAGCGGGTGCACCTGGCGGCCCAGGCGCAGCACGCCCAGGCCCACACGGGCCCGGCCGCCGAGGTCACGGCGGACGAGGGCGTGCTGTTCCAGGGTGGCGAGCAACCGGTAGACGACGGTCCGGTTGACGCCGAGCTTGTTGGACAGCTCGGTGACGGTCAGCCCGTGGTCCGTATCGGCGAGCAGCTTGAGGACTCGAAGTCCCCTGTCGAGCGTCTGGGAGGTCTCCGCGGTCACGACGCCCCTCCTTCGGAGTGAGTGACGGCGGTCCTCCTCACACTCGTCACGCTGGAAACGAGGGTCGCGGCACCGGTCCCATCGGCGACGCACCTAGAGGGCCGCCGGCAGGCCTTGGCACACCGACTGCGCTCCGCGGCGGCGCTGCCACGGGGCGTTTACTTGGCCGGGACAGTATCGAGCTGCTCCGCTCAGCGGAAGACCTCGTCCAGAATCCGGGCGCGAAGATTCCCGGGACGGCCGGTTTGCCCCTGTTCAGGACCGAGGTCATTGTCCGGACACAACGAAATCCCTGCACGAACAAGCGCCCGAACTTTCCCTCGTAAGACTGAAAGTCACCGCTCCGGGGCGAGAGAGCCTCGTACGGCTGAGAGCGACCACCCCAGGGCGAGAGGCCCTCGTACGAGGAATGCGACCACTCCAGGGCGAGAGACCCTCGTACGACTGAGAGCAACGGCTCCTCGGGGCGAGAGGTCTACCGCATACGGTTGGCCCACTCCTGGACCTTCTTGATCCGCTCCCGGATCTGCCCCGCCGTCGCCTCGGCGCTCGGCGGCCCGCCGCACACCCGCCGCAGCTCGTTGTGGATCACTCCGTGCGGCTTGCCGCTCTGGTGGACATACGCGCCAACCATCGTGTTGAGCTGCTTCCGCAGCTCCAGCAGCTCCTTGTGCGAGACCACCGGTCGCCGCTCGGCCGGCAGCTCCAGCAGATCCGCCTCCGAGTCCGGCTTCTTGCGGCTGTGCGCGATCTGCCGCGCCTGCCGCTTCTGCAGCAGCAACTGCACCTGGTCCGGCTCCAGCAGCCCGGGAATGCCGAGGTAGTCCTGCTCCTCCTCGCTGCCCGGATGCGCCTGCATGCCGAACTCCGCGCCGTTGTACATCACCCGGTCGAAGACCGCGTCGGACTCCAGCGCCTCGAACGGCAGCATGTCCTGCTCGCCGGTGTCCTCGTCCTGCTGCTTGTTCGCCTCGTCCATCTCCTTCTCGGACTCGGCGTACGGGTCCTCCTCGCCGTCCTTCTTCGGACGGTCCAGGACGTGGTCGCGCTCCACCTCCATCTCATTGGCGAAACCGAGCAGCATGGGGATCGTGGGCAGGAACACGGACGCGGTCTCGCCGCGCCGCCGGGACCGTACGAAACGGCCGACGGCCTGCGCGAAGAACAGCGGGGTCGAGATGGTCGTCGCATACACCCCGACCGCGAGGCGCGGTACGTCGACGCCCTCCGACACCATCCGGACGGCGACCATCCAGCGCTCGCCGCCATCGCTGAACTCGTCGATCCGCTTCGACGCGCCCGCGTCGTCGGAGAGCACGACGGTCGCCTTCGTCCCAGTGATCTCACGGATCAGCTTGGCGTACGCACGCGCCTGGTCCTGGTCGCTCGCGATGACCAGGCCGCCCGCGTCCGGGACGGCCTTCCGGACCTCCGTCAGCCGCTGGTCGGCGGCGCGCAGCACATTGGGCATCCACTCGCCGCGAGGATCGAGCGCGGTGCGCCACGCCTGCGAGACGGCGTCCTTCGTCATCGGCTCGCCGAGCCGCGCGGCGATCTCGTCGCCCGCCTTGGTGCGCCAGCGCATATTGCCGCTGTAGCTCATAAAGATGACCGGCCGCACGACGCCGTCGGCGAGGGCGTTGCCGTATCCGTATGTGTAGTCGGCGGCCGACCGCCGGATGCCGTCGTTCCCCTCCTCGTACGTCACGAAGGGGATGGGATTGGTGTCCGACCGGAAAGGCGTACCGGTGAGCGCCAGCCGCCGGGTCGCGGGCTCGAACGCCTCCAGGCACGCCTCGCCCCACGACTTGGAGTCGCCGGCGTGGTGGATCTCGTCCAGGATGACCAGCGTCTTGCGCTGCTCGCTGCGGTTGCGGTGCAGCATGGGCCGCACCCCCACGCCCGCGTACGTCACCGCGACGCCGTGGTACTCCTTGCTCAGCGGACCCGCGCTGTAGTCCGGATCCAGCTTGATGCCTATCCGCGCGGCGGCCGCGGCCCACTGCTTCTTCAGATGCTCGGTCGGGGCCACGACGGTCACCTGCTGCACCACATGGTGGTGCAGCAGCCACGACGCGAGCGTCAACGCGAAGGTGGTCTTTCCGGCGCCGGGCGTCGCAACCGCGAGGAAGTCACGCGGCTGCTCCTGGATGTACTTCTCCATCGCCCCCTGCTGCCAGGCACGCAGCTTGCCGGCCGTGCCCCAGGGGGCGCGGCCGGGAAAGGCGGGCGAGAGATGGTGTGAGTGGGAGGCGGCGGTGGTAGTCACGGTCTCCGGTTCGACGCTCGTCCAGATACGACAACCGGGCCACCCTATCGGTGGCCCGGCGACCCGAAAGGGCGGGACGAGCCCGGCCCCTCAGACTGCGACCCGTGTCACATCGCGTGGTGCAGCGCCCGCAGCCGGCGGGTGATCTCTCCCAGATCCTCCAGGGTGCCGCTGGACACCTCGACCACAAGCTTGTACGCCTCTTCCTGGTCGATGGCGACCATGTCCGCGCCGTTGAAGTCGAGGAACACCACGGTGCACATCCACGCCATGCGCTTGTTGCCGTCGACCAGTGGATGGTTCACGGCGAGTGAATGCAGGAGGGCGGCGGCTTTCTCGAACAGGTCGGCGTACGCCTCAACGCCGAACATCTGCGACTGAGGACGGTGCACAGCGGAGCTGAGCAAGCCCAGGTCCCGTACGGCGATGTGCTGCCCACCGCAGGCGAGTTCCGCCAGGTCCAGGGCCTCCTGGACCGTCAGGTACTTCACTTACTCCCCCAGCCGCTTCAGCAGCTCCGCATGGTGCATGGCGTACTTGGCGCCCAGGCGGCGGACGGTCTCGCGGTCGGCCTCCTGCTCCAGATACCGGTCGATCGCCTGGAGCACTATGGCGTGCATGCTGCGGCCCTCCGCCTCGGCGCGCAGCTTGAGGGCCTCTTGCTGATCGTCACGGAGACGCAGATTCATTGCCATACCATCACGGTACTGCTCTTGGGGTCATTCTGGTACCGGAGCAGTTTTCAACCGGGTCGCCACCCACGCCCCCGCCAGCGCCACCGCGGCCATCGGCAGGAACACCGCGGCGAAGGCCGCCGGGCTCGGACCGCCCGCGGCCGAGGTCGCGAGCGCGGTCGCGGTCGCGGTCGTCTCGGCGGCGTGGCCCACCGCGCCGCCGCCCAGCGCCGCGAAGGCCGCGCCGCCCACGGCGAGGAGCAGGACGTTGGACAGCCCGTCCGATATCTGAAGCGCCGCCGAGTTGGCGCCCGCCTCCTCCGGGGCGGACAGCTTCAGCAGCAGCACGCTGGTCGAAGAGAGGACCAGCCCCATCCCGAAGCACCCGAACGCCCACGCCGCACCCACGGTCCACACCGGAACCGACTCGATCAGCACGCTCGGCACGGCGGTGATCGCCGCCGCGACCAGCACCATCCCCAGCACCGTCAGCCGCTCCCGGTACGGCTCGACGCGCGGGCGGGCCTGTACGTACGAGCCGAGCGCCCACGACGCCCCGCCCACCGCGATCGACAGACCGGCCATCGTCGGCGACAGCCCGCGCCGGGTGACCAGCATCAGCGGCACGAACGCCTCCGCCGAGATGAACGCCCCCGCCGCGACCCCGCGCAGCAGCACGACGGACGGCAGCCCGCGCGCCGCCCGGAACGTCCCGCGCGGCAGCAGCCCCAGCGCCGCGGGCGCCAGCAGCACAGCCCCCGCCGCGGCCGGAAGCAGCGACAGCCAGCGCAGATCCTGCCCGGCGTACTGCAACAGCCCCGCCCCCAGCGAGATCCCGAGCGCCAGCCGGATCCGCCGGCGGTCGAACCCCTGCCGCGGCCCCTCCGCATCGGCAGGCCCCGACGCCATCCGCCGGATCGCGGGCAGCGCGAGCACCAGCGGAAAGACGACGAGGACCGGTATCCCGATGAACACCCAGCGCCAGCCCAGCCCTTCGGTGACCGTCCCGGACACCAGCGGCCCTACAACCGACGGGATCACCCAACTCGCCGCGAACGCCGCCATGATCGCCGGTCGCAGCCGCTCGGAGTAGGCCCTGCTGACGACCACGTACAACGCGACGATCACCAGCCCGCCGCCGAAGCCCTGGACCGCCCTCCCCACGATGAACAGCCACATCGCCCCCGCCGTCCCCGACAGCACCAGACCGGCCCCGAACGCGGCGATCCCGGCGGCCAGCGGCCGCAGCGGCCCGTGGCGGTCGGCCCACTGCCCGGAGAGGACCATGGCGAAGAGGCTGGTGGTGAAGTACGCGGAGAAGGCGAAGGCGTACAGGGACACACCGTTCAGCTCATGGGCCGCGACCGGCATGGCCGTACCGACGGCTGTCGCCTCGAAGGCGATGAGCAGGACGACGGAGACGATCCCGATGCTGAGGGCCCGGTGCGTTCTGTCGAGTACGCCGCCCCGTACGCCAGGGCCGTGGGGGTCGAGGTCGGGGTCAGGGTCGGTGCCGGGGCCGTCATTCCCGGACTCGGGGCTGGGGTCAGCGCCGGGATCGGGGTCAGCGCCGGGATCGGGGTCGGTGGGCGCGACCTCGACGTCATGCGGCTCAAGGGCGGTCATGGCCCTCAGCGTAAGAGCCATGACTTGAGTTGACCCCTGTCGCAAGACGGGTCGACGGCTGGTCCGTTGGTCGTACGACCGCTGACGTCGACCCGATTCCGCCCCGCCCCAATCGATCAACTAGTGATCACCCCGTCACCAAATGTAGTGTGACCTGCGTCATGGGAGATGACGGGGGGTCGAGGGGCTGCGCATGCGCACGGAAGAACTGATCGGCTTGCTGCGGGCACCGGACCAGAGCGGCCAGGGCCGGGTCGAGCAGACCGCCTACGGCGGCCCGAACATCGAGCGCCTGGCCGCCCTGGACGCCCACGCCTCGTCGTTGCGCTCCTACTCGCTGCTGACCGTCCCCGGTCTGCTCCAAGACCCTGAGTACGGCATGCACGTCATCCGCGCCGCGCTCCCCCGGCTGCCCGACCATGAGCTCAGACGGCGGGTCCTCATGAAGTCCGCGCGCGCCGTCTCCTTCCTTGAGCGGGCCCGACGAGGCGAAGTGCGAGCAGCATTCGTCCTCGGCGAGCAGTCACTGGCGCACGCCCCCGGGCTGGACGCCGTCGAGGCACACCGGAAGCAGCTCCGGAGGCTGCTCGCCATGACGGACATCCACTCACTGTCCGTGCAGATCCTCCCCTTCCACACGGTCCCGCCTCAGTTCGCCTCGCAATTCTCCTTGTGGGCATTCGCCAAGGAGCCGGACAGGGAAGCCGAGTTGGCCCGTAAAGCCGTTGGCTACTGTGAGTCGATCATGGGAGGCTCATACTCGACGCGACTCGACGACATGGCCACCATGCACAGCACGTTCGCGGACCTCGTCAGCCTGGCATGGCCTCCGAGCCGGTCGCGTTCGCATATCGCAGAGCTTCTTGGGGAGGCGACATGACGACGTTCCACGGAGTGGAGTTCCGCACGTCCAGCTACAGCACCGACGACTGCGTGTCGGTGGCTCCGACTCCCGACGCCATCGCGGTCGCGGACACCAAGACCGGCCACCGCGACGTGGTCGAGATAAGCCCCCCGGCCTGGGACGCGTTCCTCTCAGGCCTCACCCGCTGACGAAGTACGAGAGCCCCCGGCCGACACACGTCACCTCAGGCCGGGGGCGCCACCCGCTCAACCCGCCTCGTAGGCGTCCTTCAACCCCTGAATGTCGATCCTCTTCATCCCGAGCATGGCCTGCATGACCCGATCCGCCTTGGCTCGGTCGGGGTCACTCAGCAGCTCGCCCAGAATCCTCGGGTTGATCTGCCAGGACAGCCCGTACTTGTCCTTGAGCCACCCGCAGGGCCCTTCCTCCCCGCCCTCGGTGAGAGCGGCCCAGTACCTGTCGACCTCGTCCTGCGACTCGCAGTCCACGGACAGGGAGATCGCCTCGCTGAAGGTGAACTCCGGCCCGCCGTTGAGCGCGACGAACCGCTGCCCCGCCAGCTCGAACTCGATGGTCATCACCGACCCGGGCTCCCCCGGCCCGGCCTCCCCGTACCGCGCCACGGTGACGACCCTCGAGTCGCCGAAGATCGACGTGTAGTGCGCGACGGCTTCCTCGGCCTGCTTGTCGAACCAGAGAAAGGTCTTGATCTTCTGCATGACGGGGTCTCCCTGCGTGGTGTGGCTTTCATCCCTTCCGCAGGTGTAGACGGTCCGGCTCCGCAATAATCATCGCTGCCGAATAGTCATCGCTGCCGACGGCGCGCGAGGGAAACGGCGACGGCAGCACCGATGATCACAGCCGCACCGACGCCGAGCCCGATCCACAGTCCGGTGTTGGAGTCACCGCTGCCATCAGCGGTCGGGGCTGCCGCCTCCGTCTTACCGTCGTCGGGCTCTGAGCCAGCTGCCGGCTTGGAGGGGTCCGGAGCCGGCGACGGCGACTGGGCTACGGCGAGGTCCGGCAGCGGATACTCGTCGGCGGGCCCCGGGTCTCCGGGCTCCTGCAGCGCACGCAGAGGACGGACAGCCCCGTACCCGATGTGATCGTTGCGCTCGCTGCCGCTCGTAGGCCCACTCACAGTATTGAGGATCACCCGGAGGACCTGATTGTTGGTCCACTCGGGGTGCTTGGACCAGATGAGCGCGGCGGTGGCGGAGGCGATGGCTGTGGCGGCGCTGGTGCCGCTCGACTTGCAGAGACCAGTCTCACTTCCGGAACAGGCGTGCACCATGTCGACCCCGGGGGCAGACACGTCCACCTGGGGACCGTACTGGGATGCAGCGGTCTTCTTCAGACCCTTGTCAAGTGCCCCGACACCGACCACTCCTGGGGTCGCAGCTGGGTAGGCAAGCTTGCGATTGCCGTCATTCCCGGTTGCAGCGAAGATCAATGCCCCTTTGTCAACGGCGTACTTGGCAGCTGCTGTGAGTTGAGGCGTGGTTTCCGGTACGCCCATCGAGACGTTGATGACCCGCGCACCTTGATCAGCGGCATACCTAATGGCCTCCGGAGCGGCCCCGTTGAACTGCTCAGTGCCCTCAGCAAAGTTAGCCGCCGTTTCGCCATCAGGCACGCGAATAGGGAGGATCTTGCTACCAGGTGCAAGCCCAAAGGCACCATCCCCTCCACCGCTCTTGCCCGTGCCTGCGATCAGCCCCGCCATGGAAGTGCCGTGGCCGTCGTAGTCGGTCTGCTCATCGCCCCGCTCTTTGGGTGCCAGGTCCTTGCCTTTGAGGATCTGGCCGCGCAGATCGCCATTGGTCGGGTCGACTCCGCTGTCGATGACGGCGACGGTCACGCCCTTGCCGGTGCTGATCTTCCAGATGTCCTCCGCCCCCATGGCATCGAGATGCCATTGCTGGGAACGGATCGACTCGGCATGTGCGGGGGTGGCGGCGATGCCTGCCAGCAGCAGCCCCAGGGCCGCCGATACCACACCTCGGATACTGCTGGCACGCATCATTTTCCTCAGCCCGTTGATACAGGTCAGTCGATGACAGGGGGCGCGACCCGGCGCTGGTTCTGCTGCCAGGTCTCCTCATCCTCAGTCAGATAATCCGGCCGCTGCCCATTGGCATCCTCACGCCGCGAACCGGCCCGCGACGACGAAGCCGGAGGCATCATGCCACCACGCATCCCCGCCGACTGACCGGCCCCGCCACCCGACACACCACCAGCACCGCCGCGCACCAGACCCGAACCACCCTGCGTGAACGGACGACCAGCCGCCACACCCGGCTGCGCCGGACGACCGCCCACGATCCCGCCGGTCTCACCGGCAAGACGGCGACCGCCGACTACACCACTCTGACCCGCGCCCACACCGCCGCCAGTAGAACCCCCAGCGCCGTGAGCCATCGGAGGCCGACCGCCGTGCACGCCCGACTCCGTGCCGACCACCATCCCCCGCGGCAACCCCGTCGCCCCACGACCGGACTGCGCAGGCGGCACCGGACGACCACCCACCACACCCTCACGCGACACCCGACCCACAGGACCAGCCGAACCACTGCCGCCCACCTGCTGACCAGTCACAGGCGCAACAGGACCACGACCACCACCGACACCAGGACGCAGACCACCAGCACCACCACCCTGCGACTTCACAGACCCACCACCCACCACAGGCGGCGCACCCGTCACCAACGGCGGCACAGTCACATCAGACCGCCCCGAAGAGGGAGGAGTCGGCGACACCGTAGGGCCAGACGGAGCCGACTGCTGCGTCGGCACAGCCACACTGTCAATCCCCAACGACACCGGCGACGAAGAACCAACCGCCGACACCTCCGGCCTCACATAACCCGCAGACGGCGTCGACTCACCGCGTGAGGAGGGCACCGCTGCACCCCCGGATCCACCACCTTGGGCCGTCTGGCCGATATGGCTTGCGCCGGTTGAATCCCCACTGCGCGCCAGCCCCTGCACTGAGTCGTCGTAGCCCCGACCCTTCGGCGGCACGAAGCGGTCCGGCGGTGGCTGGAACGTCGGCACCTCCTGCTTCGCCATCTGCGACGACGACTGCTGATACGACTGCGACAACTTCCGCATCTCCGCAGCCGCCTCAAGACGCTGACTCTCCTGCGACGCCGCAAG